>JASLSL010000095.1 GCA_030743445.1 Alphaproteobacteria bacterium | reverse complement strand
TCCTGGAAATGAACGGCGAGAGCTATCGTCTCAACCAAAGCCGAAAACGGCGCAAATCCCCAAATACGCCTGCTTGACCACCGAGCCCGAGGTTGACCCGGTGGGCCCACAGGGACAACCCGCAACACCGTGTACGGCATCACGTCAAGTGGACTAATTTTACGCCGCCCTCTGGACTGGTTTTGCTCCGCCGTTGACAGCCAGCGCCTGCTCCGCCTTCGCCAGCAATCTTTCGATGACCTCAACGACACCATGGCCGGCGGGAGCCCGGACCAAGCCGCCGCGTATGTCGGAAATCTCGGCCTTGCAATCGGCGAGCGCCGGGCTCGTCGTCGGGCCAAGTAGGAACGCCGCCACGGCTACGGCGGCGATGATGGTCTTTTTCATTTCAACAAATCCCCTCAAATGTATCGGAAGTATCTAACACACGAGGGCGCAACAGGACATATGCGCCCGAGGCCGTGGCCCTTTAGCCGCCGGAGCGCTTCACGATCAGCGCGTCGGCGACAGTGACGCCCTCGCCTTCCTCGTGCACCAGCACCGGGTTGAGGTCGATCTCGGCGACCTCTTGCGTGAAATCGGCGGCGAAGCGGGAGAGGCCGACCATCAACTCGACAAGCGCCGATGTGTCGGCCGGCGCCGCCCCGCGCACGCCGTCCAACAGCTTCGCCCCCTTGAGCCGGGCCAGCAGCGCCCGCGCCTCGGCCTCGGCCAAAGGCGCCGGCGCCGTCGCGACGTCGCCCAGCACCTCGACATGGATGCCGCCGAGCCCGACCGTCAGCATCGGCCCGAAGGCCTTGTCGCGGCTGATCCCGAGGATCACCTCCTGGCCCGACCGCGCCATCGCCTGCACCAGCACGCCGTCTATATCGGCGTCCGGCGCGTAGGCCTTGGCGCTCGCGAGCAACTCGCCGTGGGCCGCGCGAACTTCTTCCTCGCCCTCGAGATTGAGCGCGACCGCGCCGGCCTCGGTCTTGTGCAGGATGTCGGCCGACTGGACCTTGAGCACGACCGGTCGGTCGAACTTCGCGGCTATATCCGCTGCCGCGTCAGCATCGGCCGCAAGTCGACCGACTTCGACCGGCAATCCGTAGGCGGCGAGAACCTGCCGCGCCTGATGCTCGGGCAACACCTTCCCGGCCGCCGCCAAGTGCTTCGCCGCCGCCTTGCGGCCCTTCGCCGCGCCAGATTCGATCCGGGGCGCGGCGAGGTACGCCTCGCGCCGCACCCGGTAGTCGGCCATCAGCCGCACCGCGCGAGCGCAATTACGGAAGTTGGTGTAGAGCGGGAAGCCGGCCCGGCTCATGATCTCGGTCGTGCGCGGCCGCGGCATGGTGTAGCTGCAGAAGACGATCGGTTTATCGGTCTCGGTCGCGACCCGGACGAGATTTTCCCGGTCGCGCTCGAAGGTCGCGGTGTTGCGGGCCGAGCAGATCGCGACCACCGCGTCGACGTTCTCCGCCGAGCCCGCCATCTCGGCGAGTGCGGCGTAGCCCACGACACGCACGATCTGCGCCGTCCCGTCGACCGGGTTCTGCGAGGTGCCGTAGGGCGGCAGGTGCTCGTCGATCCGGGCGCGGGCCGCCGGGTCGAGCTCGGGCACCTCGAGCCCCGCGTCGATGCAGAGATCGGCCATCCAGCCGCCGGCCCCGCCCGAGCCGGTGGTGATCGCGACGCGCCGTCCCCGGGGCAGCTTGTCGCGCCAGAACGAGAACCCGGCGGCGATGTCGACGATCTCCTCGATATCGTAGCCCTCGATGATGCCGTAGCGCTCGAACATCGCGCGATAACCGGCGTAGGAGCCGGTCAGCGCCGCGGTGTGCGACAGCGCCGCGCGCTCGCCGGCCGCCGAACGCCCGATCTTGGTGACGATGATCGGCTTGCCGGCGCGCAACGCCTTTTCCGCCACCGGGGCGAACTTCGCCGGGTCCTTCACGTCCTCGAGGAAGGCAATGAACACGTCGGTCCTGTCCTCGTCCAGCATATGGTCGATGAAGTCGACGATCTCGAGGCAGGCCTCGTTGCCGGTCGTGACCACATAGCTGAACGGCAGTTCCTTCGGCCGGCCGCGATCGTAGAACGAAAAGCCGACGCCGCCCGACTGGGCGATCACGCCGATATGGCCCGATCGCCGCCATTCCGGCACCAGCGGCATGTCGGGCTCGTCGACCGCCGGGCTGAAGGTCGGGCAGAGATCGGCCAGCATGTTGGCGAAACCCTCGGCATTGGGTCCGCAGACCGTCATATCGTACCGCTCGGCGATCTCGCGCACCCGCTGTTGCATTTCATCGCCCGCCGCACCCGCCTCCTCGGCGAAGCCCGAGGTGATGATCTGGGCCGCCTTGATCCCGGCCTCGCCGCATTCCTCGAGCGCGCCGGGCACGAATTCGGCCGGGATGATCAGCACCGCCATGTCGACGCCGCCCGGAATCTCGCCGACCGAGGCATAGGCCTTGCGGCCGAACACTTGCTCGTGGCTGCGGCTGACCGGGTGAACCTCGCCCTTGAAGGGATGCGAGGTGATGACCTTCATGATCCGCCCGCGCAGGATTTCCGCGTCCGGCGAGGCGCCGACGACGGCGACCGAGTCGGGCCAGAGCAGGGCCTTGATATCGGGCATCGAGGGACTTCCGGCGAAGCTTATATTAACGCAGGTCGAGGCCGCGGGCGATGATGCCGCGCAGGATTTCCCGCGTCCCGCCCTGGATCGTCAGCTTCGGCGCGATCATCGTGGCGTATTGCAGCAGATCGTCGAACGCGGCGCGGTTGCCGGCCTCGGGATCGACGAAGGCGGCGAGGTCGCGGGCCCGGGCCGGCAGGTCCTGTTCCCAGTTGGTGCCGAGGTCCTTGACGATCGAGCCTTCGAGCACCGGCTCCTTGCCGGCCTGCAGCATGCCGTTGACCGAGACCGACATGCGGCGCAGCGTGTGGAGCTGGGCCACCAGGCGGCCGATGCCCTCGGCCCCGCGCACGTCCGGCTTCTCGCCGAGCACCCGGACCAGCTCGACCAGGACGTAGAGCGTCTCGAGGAAGCGCTCGGGCCCGCTACGCTCGTAGGCGAGCTCGCTGGTCGCCTGCTTCCAGGCGTCGTCGATCGCGCCCATCACGTGGTCGTCGGGAATGAAGGCGTCCTCGAAATGGACCTCGTTGAAATCGGCATCGCCGGTCATTTGATGGATCGGGCTGGTCGAGATGCCCTCGGTGTTCTTCAGGTCGACCAGGAAACTCGTCAGGCCGTGGCGCCGGTTTTCCTCGGTCGGCGGCGAGGTGCGGAACAGGCCGATCATGTAGTCCGCCAGGTGGGCGCTGCTGGTCCAGATCTTGGTGCCGTTGATGTGCCAGCCGCCGTCGACCTTGGTCGCCTTGGTGCTGGCGGCGAACAGGTCGGAGCCCGAGCCCGGCTCGCTCATGCCGATGCAGAAGCAGCACTCGCCCCGGGTGATGCGCGGCAGGACGTCCATCTTGATGTCTTCGTTGGCGTATTTGATGAGCACCGGGCCGCTCTGCCGGTCGGCGGTGAAAAACACCCGTGTCGGCGCCGCGATGGCGCGGAACTCCTCGGTCACCACGTAGCGCTCGAGGAAGCTGCGCTCCTGGCCGCCGTACTTCTTGGGCCAGGTCATGCCGATCCAGCCCTTGGCCCCGACCTTGCGAGCGAACTCGCGGTTGAAGCCGTTGGTGAAGGGCGCGGTCTCTGGATCGAAGGTGCCGGCGGCGATCTCCTCGTCGAGGAAGGCGCGGACCTCGGTGCGCAGTTCCTCGGCCTCGGGCGGCAGGCGGATGGGGTCGAATTCGATGTTGCTGGGCATGATAAGGCGTCCTCTCCGCTAGTGCTGGGTGACCATGGGCCAGAGCTCGTCGGCGCCCCGGGCGGCGACCATCTCGCCGAGCCTGACGGCCCAATCGGCTTCGCTGCCGAAATCGTCGCGCCACGACCACAGCCGCCGCGTGTAGCGGTGCAGGACGTGCTCGAGCGTGAAACCGATGGCGCCGTGGGCCTGGTGGGCGATCGCCGCCCCTTCGCCCGCCGCCTCGCCGACCCGGATCTTGGCCGCGGCGACCTCGAGGAAGATGCGGTCGTCGAAGACTTGCGCGGTCGCGATCGCCTCGGCGACCGAGCCCGCGGCGGCGATCGCGGCCGCGGCCTCGCCGGCGAGCCGGGCGAGGTTGTGCTGCACCGCCTGGAACTTGGCGATCGGGCGCTCGAAGGCGACCCGTTCCTTGGAATATTCGACCGAGATGTCGAGGATCGCGTGCAGCGCGCCGGCCATCTCGCACGCGCGTACGGCGGCCCCCATCAGCATCAGCGCGGAGGAGTCGATGCCGTCCGTGGCCGCGACCTCGATCGGCACCACGCCGGTGAAATCGACCTCGTCCTTGTCGTCGCCGGCGAGGCTGACGCCCTCTTTGAGCTTGCAGGCGGCGCGGTCGACCAGCGCCACGACGGCTTCGCCGCCCGCCTCGGCGACCACGGCGAGGTGGTCGGCGGCACGCGCGAACGGCACGCCCCGCGCCCGGCCCAAAAGCGCCCCGTCGTCGCCGAGCGTGACCGTGTCGTCCGATCGCACCGGGGCGACGCTCATGGCGCCCCGGGGCGAGGAAATGCCGGCCCGGGCGAGCAGCCAGCCGGCGAGCAGGGTCTCGGCAAGCGGCACCGGCACGGCGAACCCGCCGGCGACGCGCAGCACCGCGAACCCGTCGACGATCGAGGCCCCGGCGCCGCCGAGGTCGTCCGGCACCCAGGCCAGCGTCAGGCCCGAGTCCTCGAGCGCCGACCACAACGGCGCCTTCCAGCCATCGTCCTCGCCCATGGCGGCGGCGTTGACGGTCTGGGGATCGCACAGGTCTTGGAAGATCTTGGTGGTGGTATCGACGACGATGTTGTCGGCTTCGGACATGGCGGGCGTTTCGCTTTCCAGAATGATCTTTTATGTCGGCCCTTGTTGAAGCGCATTCGGGGGGACAGGTCAAACCCGGCGCGACCTTGTGCCGCGTCCCGCCAACCGTTTACGCGCCCGGTTTACGTGCCCCGGGGGATCGGGCACAAAGGGCGCGATCGAAGGCGCAAAGAGGAATCGCGGATGGCAATCGACGAGATCGTCGTTTGGGGTGTCGGCACGTCGCGCACGATGCGCGTGCACTGGGCGCTCGCCGAGCTCGGCATGGATTACGAGACCAAGCCGATCCTGGCGCGCACCGGCGAGACCGCGACCGCGGCGTACGGCCGGATCAATCCCAAGCGGAAGATTCCCTGCCTCCAGGACGGCGAGCTGACGCTCTCGGAAAGTGCGGCGATCGCGCACCACCTGTTCGCCAAATTCGGCCCGGGCAAGGACGTATTCCTGCCGATGAGCGACGAGGACCGCGCCCGGTCGGACGAGTGGTCGTATTTCATCCTTGCGGAGCTCGACGCCCACTCGCTCTACGTCATGCGCCGGCACGGCGACCTCCATGAAATCTATGGCGCGGCGCCCGAAGCGGTGCGTTCGGCCGAGGAATATTTCTTGCGCCAGTTGGAGGCGGTCCGCCCGCGCATCGCCGGGGCCGACCCCTATCTCATGGGTGCTGCGATCTCGGTCGCCGATATATTGCTGACGACCTGCCTCGACTGGGCCTTGCGGTACGGGATCGCGCTGGCCGACGACGTATTGCGCTATCGCGAGCGCACCACGGACCGCGAGGCCTATGGCGCCGCCTTCGACTTCAATTTCGGGCCGACCGGCATCGAGCGCCCGTTTACGCCGGCCCCGGGATCGGGCACATAGGGCGCCGGACATGGCGGCAGACCGGAATTCCGAAGACAAGGCGCAGGTGGCAACGCCAACGCCACTGATCTCGGGCGGTGATATCGGCAACACCGTCGGGCTCGGCGTGCTTGGCGTGCTCGCCTGGATCCTGCCCGCGGGCACCCTGCCGGGCTTCTGCCGCCGCTTCGGCGGGCTCAATCTGAAAACCCTGGCGGGCGACCAGGCGGCGCTGGTCGGGCAAATCCGCGCCCTGCTCGGCGGCCGCGAGGCGGCGCTGGCGGCGGGCGCGATCCCAGCGGCCGTCGCGGCCGAGGACCTGCTCGCCACCATGCAGTTGTTGCGCGCCTACCGCCCCGGCGGCTGGTCGCCCGAAATCGAGCTAAAGGGCGCCGAACACATCGAGGCGGCGGCGGGCCACGGCGTGATCCTCTGGGTCGCCCACTTCGTCCACGGCAGCCTGATCGCCAAGATGGCGGGCCACCGCTTCGGCCATTCGGTGAGCCACCTCAGCCACGTGCGCCACGGCTTTTCCTCCACGCGCTACGGGATGCGATATCTCAACAAGGTGCGCACCGTGGCCGAGGACCGCTATATCGAGGAGCGCATCCAACGCACCGACGAGAACCCGACGGTGGCGATGCGCCGCCTGCTGCGCAAACTCGCGAAGAAGGGCATGATTTCGATCACCGTGCGCGACGATTCGCTCACGCCTGAAAAGTCGCCCTTCCTCGGTGGCGAGCTGACCTTCGCCCCGGGCGCGCCGGATTTGGCCCACACGACCGGGTCGGTGCTGTTGCCGGTGTTCCCGGTGCGCCACGGCGACAAGTTCACCCTGTTCGTCGACCCGCCGATCGCGATCGACCCTGACCTCGACCGCAGGGACTCGACCGCCCAGGCGCTCCGGGAATACGCCGGGCGGCTCGAAGCTCAAGTCCTGAAATATCCCGACCAGTGGCTCGGCTGGTTCCACCTTTAGGGGACCTTAACTTGGACCCCCTCCCCCTAACCCCCTTCCTCGCAGGGGAGGGGGAATTATTTTGTTGGCCTGCTCTATTCATCCCCTCCCCCCTTGAGGGGGAGGGTTAGGGTGGGGGGTGTCGCGATGATTGCTTCGTTCGTTAGCCGTCTTCGCCTTCGCCCCCGCCTTCGCGAGGACAGATCCGCGCGACTATTGGCGGCGCAGGCGCGGGTCGAACGCGTCGCGCATCGCGTCGCCGAGCATGAAGAAGCCGAATACCGCCAATGCAATCGCGAATCCCGGAAAGAACGCCATCCAGGGCGCGCTTTCGGCGAAGTCCTCGGCGCCGCCCTGCAGCATCAATCCCCATGTGGCAGTCGGTTCCTGTACGCCAAGGCCGAGATAGGATAGTGCCGCCTCTGCCAGAATGGCCCTGCCGATGGCGCCGGTGAAAATGATCAGATAGGGCGCCATGACGTTGGGTAGCATGTGGCGCAGGATGATACGCGAAGCCCTGAAGCCGAGCGCCCGGGCGGCGTCAATATAGGGGAACTCGCTAATTTGCAACGCGTTGGAGCGCACGATCCGCGCGCTGCGAGGTACGATCGCCGTGGTAATGGCAAGAATGACATGGTGCAACTCGCTCCCGAGGACGGAAACGATGGCCAACGCCATGATGAGGGTGGGGAACGACATAAATACGTCGACGATTCGATTGAAAAGAAGGTCGAACGTGCCGCCGAAATACCCACTCGCGACGCCGAGCATGAGCCCAATCGTCGCCCCGAGAAAGGCACTTACCAATCCGACCATCAACGCCGTGCGCGCGCCAAAAATAATACGGGTCAATACATCTCGTCCGAACTGGTCGGTGCCCATCCAATGATCGGCGTTCGGCGCCAACAGCATATCGGGGAAACTATTATCGACAGGATCGTAGGCTGTCAGGAATGGCGCGAATACCGCCATAACCATCATCAACAGCACGATAGCGCCGCCGAATGCCCCCAACGGCTGCTTGCGGATCAGATCGGCGGCCTTTTGAGGCAGCGTTTTCTGCGACCGAAGTTCGGCCAGATCATGCGCGGATGCAATATCAGCAGCTGTCATGTCTCATGCCTCTCAGCTGTATCGGATTCGTGGATCCAACCAAGCGTAAAAGATGTCGACGAGGAAATTCGTCACGATAAAGATCAGCGCGAACAGCATGACCAGGGATTGGGTCATCACGTAGTCGTGGACGTTCACCGATTCGACGAACAGCTTGCCGATCCCGTTCAGATTGAACACCTGTTCGGTCACGACCAGACCGCTCATCAGGCCCGCGAATTCCATGCCGATAACCGTGACCACCGGCAGCATCGAATTCTTCAGCGCGTGACGATTGATGACGATTTTTTCGATCAGCCCCTTGGCGCGCGCGGTGCGGATATAATCCTCGCGCAGAACTTCAAGCAACGCGGAGCGTGTCCATCGGGTCAAGGCGGCGGAATAGCGGTATCCGGTCGCCACCGCCGGCCAGATCAACTGGACCATGTTGCCGATCGGGTCCTCGAGCGGCGACACGTAGTGGATCGGCGGCATCCAAGGGTCGCCGAACAGGCCCTGAGTCGCAATCAACAGCCCCAGAATAATCATGATGCCGAACCAAAAAGACGGTATCGCGATGCCCACGATGCTGAACGTTCGCGCCGCATAATCGAGCCAGGTATCCTGTCGGACCGCCGCTATCGTCCCCAAAGGAATCCCGATAGCCACCGAGATCACGATCGCCATGAGCGCCAACTGAACCGACAATTGGAATCTTAGGCCGAGTTCATAGGTCACCGGCCTGCGGGTCCACATCGACTTGCCCAGATCGAATACGATCAGATCGCCGATGAAGTCGCCGAATTGGACAAGCCTCGGCTGATCGATGCCCAAGTCTTCCTGGCACAAGCGAAGTGCCTCTTCCGCCGAACTGAGTCCCTCGAAACCGCCATAGCGCAATTCGCACACGTCGCCAGGAATAATTCGTAGTAGGAAAAAAGCCAGGACCGCAGCGCCGAATATCGTCGGAACCATCAGGAGCAGGCGCTTGACCATGTATCTGTACATCGTGGCACCGAATTATATTGGAATCATAATGTTAGTGTGCTGGTTCACGCGAAATGCAGTATGCCGATTTTCACGACCAGTGGCCCGGGTGGTTTCACCTTTAGGCCGGGTTATCAGCCGCCGTCCCCTTCGCTTTTGGTGTCGGCGAGGAGCTGGCGCAGCTTGCGACCCTCGATGTGCTGCCAGGCGAGGAGGCCCGGCACGCTGGCGATGAGCTCGCGCGCCCGGACCGCGAGCGACATCGAAAGCGAGAACCCCGGCGGCAGGCCGATCACCGCCCCCAGCATCATATAGGCGCCCTCCTGGACCCCGAGCCCGTTCGGCACGAAGAAGGTGGCGCCGCGGACGGCGCTGGAGAGGCTGCGGATCATCAACGCCTCCCACGGCGAGATCGGGTGGCCCATCAGGGCGGCGGCGAGCCACACCTCGGTGACCATGACCACACGCGAGGCGAGCCGGATGGCGGTCGCCCAAAAGACCCGGCCCGGCCGCTGGTAGATCTGGCGCAGGTGGCCGTCGAACTCGACCAACACCGCGACCGCCTTCGAGGAATCGCGCCCGGTCCAGCGCCCGACGGTCCGGGCGATGCCGCCGAGCGCCCCGGCGCGCTGTAACAACAGAAAAGTCACCACCCCGGCGCCGAACACCAGCATCGCGCCGAGAGTGATCGCGCCGAGTTTGCCGTCGGCGCTGACCCAAGCCAGCACCGCGGCGCCGATCATCCCCCACAGCACCAGCGAGAGCGCCTGCACCGTGGTGTCGGCGACGACCGAGCCGCCGGCCTGGTGGGCGCCGATACCGTAATGGGTCAGCACCCGGGCCTTGACGACCTCGCCGCCCAGCGTGCCGACCGGCAGCAACGTATTGATCGAAGGGCCGATCCAGATCGCGAGCCAGGCCGGACCGAACCCGGGCGCGTGGCCGGGCTCGAACAACAGCCGCCACGAGACCGCGCCGACCGCGAGGAACACCGCATAGACCGGCAAGAACAGCAGCACGCCGGCGCCGAGCTCGGCGAGCGCCCGGCCGACCTCGCCGGCACCCTGCCAGACCACGAGCGCGGTGATCGCGGCGAGGCCGAGGATGAAGCCGATATAGGCGGTACGTTTCATGACTCGGTCAGGAGACGCCCCCCTTGTTGGGAGACCCCCTGGAACTTGCAGCGGTCGCCGTTGCCCCCGGGATTGCTAACTATGTGGCCCGCGACCGGCATCGCGAAGTGGGCCGCGAGCACCAGGGTCGAGGTGTCGGCGGTGCGCTCGACGATCGCCTCGCGGGTCCTTTGCGACTGCGGCGGGTCGTAGCAGAACCGGCTGTTCCATTCGGGATAGGCGATCTGCACCGGATGGTGCATCACGTCGCCGGTGAAGACCGCGCTGCCGTGCTCGGTCTCCAAGTTGAGGAACACGTGGCCCGGCGAGTGGCCCGGCGAGGGCTCGAGCTGCAGCGTGTCGTCGATCGCGTGGTCGCCCTCGACCAGCACCGCTTGGCCCGCCTCCATCACCGGCAGGACGCTGTCCTCGAAGGCGTCGCGCCGGGTCATGCCCGAGCCGCCATCTCCCATATCGGCCTTCTCCCAATAGGCGTACTCGGTCTCGTGGAACAGGTACTTGGCGTTCGGGAAGGTCGGCGTCCAACGGCCATCCTCGAGCTTGGTGTTCCAGCCGATATGGTCGACGTGGAGATGGGTGCACATCACGAAGTCGACCTCCTCGGGCGCCACGCCCATCGCCGTCAAGTCCTCGAGGAACGGGGTCTGGCGCATGTGCCAGGGCTTGGTGTCGGGCCGGTGCTTGTCGTTGCCGACGCAGGTGTCGACCAGGATCGTGTGGTGCGGTGTCCGGATGATGTAGCTGTGCAGGCTCATCAGCAATCGCCCGCTCTCTTCGTCGAAATAGAGCGGGTCGATCCAGTCGCGGCGCTCGGCCGCGAAGGCGTCCTCGTCCCAATCGGGGAAGATGAAGCCCGGATAGAAGCTCGGCCCCTCCGATTCGACGCAGCGCTCGACCGTGACGTCGCCGAAATGCAGTTTTTCCATCGCTCCCGGGTTGTAGGACCGCCCCCGCCGCTTGTCCAGCACGGCCAGCGCCGCCGTGTCCTGGGGGGCCGGGGAGGCCGGGTCATATCGCAACGCCGGTCGGAAAAAAACCACCCGGCGAACGTTCGCGCCGGGTGGTCGTCTCGAGGGCGGTCCGTACAGCTCGGGTTTTTAGAACTGCGCCGCTTCGGTCGATCCCGCCATCGCCGTCGTCGAGGACCCGCCGCCGGACAAGGTGTCGGCGACGCAATCGAAGTAACCGGTCCCGACCTCGCGTTGGTGGCGGGTCGCGCTGTACCCGTCCGCTTCGGCCGCGAACTCGGCCTCCTGAAGCTCCGAATAGGCGGCCATGCCGCGCTCGCGATACGCCTTGGCGAGGTTGAAAGTCGCATAGTTCAAGCTGTGGAAGCCGGCGAGCGTGATGAATTGGAATTTGTAGCCCATCGCGCCGAGTTCCCGTTGGAACCGCTCCATCGTCGCCGCGTCCAAATGCTTCGCCCAGTTGAACGACGGCGAGCAGTTGTAGGCCAGCATCTGGTCGGGGTGTTCCTTGCGGATGGCCTCGGCGAAGCGGCGCGCTTCGTCGAGATCCGGCTGCGAGGTCTCGCACCACACCAAGTCGGCATAAGGCGCATAGGCGAGCCCCCGGGCGATCGCCATGTCGATGCCGCCGGTGATCCGGAAAAAACCCTCGGGCGTCCGCTCGCCGGTTAGAAACGGCCTGTCGCGCTCGTCGATATCGCTCGTGATCAGCCGCGCCGCATCGGCGTCGGTGCGCGCCATCAGAACCGTGGAGACCCCCATGACGTCGGCGGCGATCCGCGCCGCGTTCAGCGTCCGGATGAAGCTTTGGGTCGGCACCAAGACCTTACCGCCGAGATGGCCGCATTTCTTTTCGGCGGCGAGCTGGTCCTCGAAATGAACCGCGCCGGCACCGGCCTCGATTATCGCCTTGGTCAGCTCGAAGGCGTTCAGCGGCCCGCCGAATCCGGCCTCGGCGTCGGCGATGATCGGCAACATGAAGTCGATATCGCCGACCTCCTCGCCATTGCATCGTTCCATGTGCTGGACCTGATCGGCGCGCATGAGCGCCTGGTTCATCCGCCGAATCACCGCCGGCACGCTGTCGACCGGGTAGAGGCTTTGGTCGGGATACATCTGCCCGGCGGTGTTGGCGTCGGCCGCCACCTGCCAGCCCGAGAGATAGATCGCCTTCAGGCCGGCCCTCGCGTGTTGCACCGCTTGGTTGCCGGTAAACGCGCCGAGGGTCGGAACGAAGGTCTCGTTCTGCAACAGATTCCAAAGCCTGCGCGCGCCGAACTCGGCGAGCGTGTGTCGGATCGAGAACGACCCGCTGAGTTTGCGGACATCGTCCGCGGCGTAGTCGCGGCAGACATTGTCCCACCGTCCGGCCGCCGCCGCGGGCCAGTCGCCAACGGTGGATTTGCCGGTCGGCGTGTTCTCCCAGTCGTCGTCGAACTCTTGAAGCGTAATTACCGGTTCGCGTTCCTTCCGTTTTGCCTCGACGCCGGTGTCGCCGGTCATGGTTCGCTGTCGCGCCGGTCGGTCCAACATTTCGTTCATGATGCCCTCGCTCGATTTGATTCCGAGTCCGTCCGATTCGCCGGGTGGACCCTCGCTGCGGTCGCTGCGACACCACCCGTTGACGATCGACGTTTTGCATCGCAGCAAACCGTTCGAAGAGCCTATGTCGGGTCCAACAAGATATTCAATTATTAATGTGTTTTCAGTATGTTAATAAGAAAACCTTTGAAAACTTTGGCCCTGTATCTTGTAAATATTGTAAATCCTTGTTTTGCGGATGCGAAGGTGCTGGGCGGTGATATATGCCGCACCATGGCTCTCGATTCCGAGACCATCGTCGGGTCCGCAAAATTGCCGCCGGTGGGCGACGAACCGAAGCTGCATTGCATGGTGCGCGGCCGGCTCGCGATTCCCGCCGCTTGTCCAGGGGACATGCTTTTGCATGGAACATGCTTTCCCAGGGGACATGCTTTCGGTGTCGACCCGCGGGTCTCGTCTGCTACATTGCGATGATGATACCGATGCCGCGAACCGCGCCGCCCGCCGGCGCATATCTTTTGCCTGATGCGCCGAAGGCGGCGCGGCGCGCCTGATCATGCTCGACTTCCTCGCCAATTTCGACATCGCCGCGCTGTTGATGGTGATCCTTATCGACATCGTCATGTCGGGCGACAACGCGATCATCATCGGGCTCGCGGCCGCGGGCCTGCCGCCGGAGCTGCGCCGCAGGGCGATTATCTACGGCATCGTGCTGGCGGCGGGAATTCGCATCGTCTTCGCCTCGATCGTGCTGCAGCTCCTGGCGATCATCGGGCTGACCTTGGCCGGCGGGTTGCTGCTCGCCTGGGTTTGCTGGCGGATGTGGAAGGAATTGCGGGCGCATACCCTGGAGGGCCACATCGCCGAGGACATGGAGGCGACGCTCGAGGGTGAGGCCGTGACGGCGAACCAGGGTGGCGCCGACGTCGTGCCGGCTAAGACCCTGCGCGCGGCGATGATCAGCATCGTCGTCGCCGACGTGTCGATGTCGCTCGACAACGTGCTCGCGGTCGCGGGCGCGGCGCGCGACAACATCCCTATCCTCGCCTTCGGCCTGATCCTCTCGATCGCGCTGATGGGGCTCGCCGCCAACTACATCGCCAAGCTGCTCGAACGCCATCACTGGCTCGCCTATATCGGTCTCGCGATCATCGTCTACGTCGCCGGCGACATGATCTGGCGCGGCACCCACGAGATCGCGGCGGTGGTCGCGCAAACCGGCGGCTAGAGCATAGTCCGATCCCCATTGACCCCGGGGTTTGCTAAGCTCGCGCCATGACGAAAGACGCGGATCGGATCGACACCGTCACCGGACTGCTTTCGGCCTCGGCCGAGACGGCGGGCGAGGTGACGGCGCTGCATTACGCGGGGGAGGCGATTTCCTATCGCGAGCTCGAGGCGATGTCGCGCCGCGCCGCGGGCGGGCTCGCCAAGCTCGGCATCGGTGTCGGCGACCGGATCGCGTTCTGGTTGCCCAACACGCCGGCCTATCTGGCGCTCGCCTTCGGCTGCGCCCGGCTCGGCGCCATCGCCGTCGCGGTCAACACCCGCTATCGCGCCGGCGAGGTCGAGGACATCGTCGGGCGCACCGGGGCCAAGGCACTGGTCATGTGGCCCGGCTTCCGCGGCATCGATTTCCCGGAGATCCTGGCGCGGGTCGACCCGACCGCGCTCGCCGCCTTGGAGACGGTGATCGTCTATTCGGAAGACGAAGCGGCGCCAGACGTCGAGATCGAAGGCAAGCGCACGGTCGATTGCGCCGCGGTCCTGGCCGCCGCACCGCTCGACGACGACCGCGCCGAGGCCGACCTCGGCACCAACATCTTCACCACCTCGGGCACCACGCGGGCGCCGAAATTCGTGCTCCACTCGAACGCCGGCATCGCGGTCCACGCGGCCGAGGTGGCCGAGGACTTCGGCTTGCACAAGCCAGAGGCCGTGGTGCTGATGGCGTTGCCGCTTTGCGGCGTCTACGGCTATGCGAGCGCCATGGCGGCGTTCGCGGCGGCCAAGCCGGTGGTCCTGATGCCGGCCTTCGAGGCCGTGGAGATGCTGAAGCTATTGCGGCACCACGAGGTGACCCACTTCAACGGCAGCGACGACATGATCGACCGGCTGCTCGCGGCCGCCGACAGCGACGAGCCGTTCCGCCACGCCGATTTCGCCGGCTATGCCACCTTCAATTCCTCGCTCGACGACATCGTCGAGCGCGCCGAGGCACGGGGCCTCCGGCTCGTCAGCCTCTGGGGAATGAGCGAGATGCAGGCCCTGGTCGCCCGGCGCGATCCCGCCGCCGACGCGGCCGAGCGCAAGCGGATGGGGGGCGCGCTGGCCTCGCCCCGGGCCCGGGCGCGGGTCCGCGACCCGGCCTCGGGCGAACTGCAGCCGGTCGGCGCGGCGGGCGAGCTCGAGATCACCGGGCCGAGCCGGATGATCGGCTACTACGACGACAGGCAAGCCACCGCCGAGGCGTTGTGCGAGGACGGGTTCGTCAAGACCGGCGACCTGGCGGCGATGGAGGAGGACGGCGGGTTCGAGTTCTTGAGCCGCATGGGCGACGTGCTGCGGCTCGGCGGCTTCCTGGTCAGCCCGGCGGAGATCGAGGCCGAGGTTCAGGCCCACCCCGCGGTCGAGGCGGCGCAAGTGGTCGAGGCCCCGACGGCGGCCGGCGAGCGCGCGGTCGCCTTCGTCATCCCGGCAGACGGCGAGACGGTCGACGAGGCCGCCGTCAGGGACCACTGCGCCGGGCGGCTCGCCAACTACAAGGTGCCGGCCCGGGTCGTGGCGCTGGAGGAATTCCCGGTCACGATGAGCGCCAACGGGGTCAAGATCCAACGCACCAAGCTGCGCGAGATGGCCAAGGC
This sequence comes from Alphaproteobacteria bacterium, assembly GCA_030743445.1. Classification (GTDB taxonomy): domain Bacteria; phylum Pseudomonadota; class Alphaproteobacteria; order UBA8366; family UBA8366; genus JASLSL01. The sequence goes on along the minus strand of JASLSL010000095.1, from coordinate 145 downwards.
GGTGTTGGGCGAGGGGACACAGTAGTCCCCCTCACCCTCCCACCGCTTCGCGGTGGGTCCCTCCCTCTCCCGCGGAGGGGAGAGGGTTATTCGTCAAGCTCGGGCGGAAAGCCCCTCTCCCCTGGCGGGAGAGGGGTTTGGGGTG
>JASLSL010000094.1 GCA_030743445.1 Alphaproteobacteria bacterium | reverse complement strand
CGACGATCCAGTCCATTCGCTGATGCTGGGACTCGCCGCGCTGGTCGTGGGTTCCTTGTTGTCTCGCTCCCACTGCTTGTTCAATCGGCCGACGACGTATCCCGTCCAGTAGTCGACCTCCTTCACGTGCTCCGATTTCGTGGAGACGGCGAGAAAATCCCATGAAAAGAGGTGTATGAAATCGAAAATGTGTTCCTGTCGGGCCGTGTGATAGTACGAACTAAGGTGCTTAAAAATAAGGTTAATATTCGATGCGCAAACATCACCGTGGGAGTAGGTGGTAACGACTATCGCCATCAAATTGTGGCTGTGACGATCGCCGCCCGCCTCGAAGAATTCCTGGACCGACTTCTTGATCGGTTTGATCTCGATGTTCTTGATGTGCTTGAGGAGGCTTTTTTCGATCACCTCTTTTGTGATACCGCACCTCTTACTAATGGCAATTATGTAGTAGGTCGCCTTGTCCAGGTACCGTAAGTGGTCGCCGTATGCGGTTGGTTTCGGTCGCGGCGCGGCATCCGCCGTGGCGCCGATGATCAACGCGAACACGATCGCCGCGGCAATCCCCTTCATCAAACCGTACATTGGTTTCCCCTCAACGCTGTAATAACGGCATTGCGATACTACCACCAAGGGGTATGGAAGAAACTGGGCGATTTTCGCCCCATGCGAGAACGAGGGCTAGGCCGGCTTTTCGATGAACTCGATGGTGATGCCGTCCACATCACGCAGATAGACCACCCGGTTGCCGGTATTCGGCCCCTTGTCGATCACCGTCGGCTCGCCGATCGGACGCACCGAATGGACCTGGGCGGCGGCGAGCGCCGCGTCGAGATTGTCGACGTCGAAGGCGAGATGGGCGAAGCCGGTGTCGCAGGGCCGGCTTTCGACCCTGCCACGCGCCTCGGGCGCCAGGTACTCGATCAGCTCGAGCCGGTGGCCCGGCATCTGGACGTAGGCGACCATGATATCGGCGCCCTCGACGCCGGTGATGCTTTCGATCAGCGCCGGGTTGCGCGGCGCCCTGGAGATCACCTCGAAGCCGAGCGCCTCGGTGAAGAAGGCGCAGGCGCGGTCGAGGTCGGAGACCGTGAAGCTGGTGTGGTTGGTGGCGAGCACCCGGAACCCGTTCATGTCGTTGATCTCCTATTCCATTCGATCTCGGCCCGTCATTCCGGACGGCGCTCCCGCCTTCGCGACGACAGGCTCGCGGCCGGTTACCCGAACCCGAAGCCGATCGCGCGGGCGTAATAGAACAGTCCGCCGTCCTGCGCCACCAGGCTCATCATCGGCGTATCGCCCCGGTTGTGGTGGGCGTGGAGTGCGGTCGGCGGCGTGAGCATCACCGCGTGTTTGCTCCAATCGACCCGCTCGCCGTCGATCATCGAGTAGACCCCGTCGCATTCCAACGCCAGGGTCAGCGCCGCCGCGTTGTGGCGGTGCGGCAGCTGGTCGCCGCCGGGCTCGAGCGAGTTGATCGCCAGCGCCAAGGTCGAGGTCGCGGTCTTCGCGCGGTCGATGCCGGCGCTGGTGAACAGCACCGCCTGGCCGCTGCGGGTTTCCTCCGCCGCGCTCGCGATGTGGGTGTCGAGCCGGCGCATGATCTCGGCCGCCGGGTAGTGCACGGCCCGATTGGGGGTCGAGCCGGCCGCCGGCGGCTCGGCGCCGTGCAGTGCCAGCGCCGGCTCGTCGGTCAGCATCAACAGGACACTGGTCTCGTGCGCCTCGATTGCCGTGCCGCCGCCGCCGGGAAAGGTCGCGATGTCGCCGGCGCCGCAGGCGATCCGGTCGTCGCCCTTGGCGATCGTCGCCGCCCCCTCGATCACGTAGTAGGCCTCGCCGCACGCCTTGACGGTGAAATCCAAACTCCGGCCCGCCTCGATTCGGGCATATCGCGCCAGCATGTTCGGCGTGGTCGCCGGATAACCGCATTCGAGCACGTCGCCGAGGTCGAGCTCGATCAGCCCGGACCCGCTCGCCGGGTCGAAGGCGCGGTCGCGCTCGGCGAGGAAAATGTGCTTCGGCACCTCGGGTAGTTTCGCCTTGAAGGCGTTGTCCGGCGCGAAATAGATCGCCCGGTCGGTATAGACCGATCCCTCGTCCGCTGGTGCGGATTTCACCTGGTCCGACATCGCTCCTTGTCCCTTTGTCGTTTTTTCATCTCCTCGGCCCCCGCCGCCCCGACCGTGTTATCGTTAACCGGTTCGCAATCATTATAACCGAGTATCGCCGGCCTGCCTTGTCGCGTGGTAAAATTCGGACATGAGAATCTTTGGTCGTTCTGTCGTATTCCTGGCGCTGGCGCTGTTGCTTGCCGCTTGCGGGGACGACGACCGAGCCAAGCGCGCCGAATGGGCCCGCGAATGGCTCGTCGATTACCTGAAGGAGAAACCGCTCGTCGCCGGGCTTCGGGCCAAGGCGCCGAGGGTCTCGGACAAGCTCGAAATCGTCATCGATGTGATCGTCGAGAGCCCCGAGAAGGTCGCGAAGCTTCTGAACCTGAGCAAGATGGAGCAGGTCGGGATCCTGCAAGTCGTTTGTCCGAAGAGCGGGACGAAATTCTGGCGCATCCTCGACGACGACCAGGATATCTGGGTCAACCTCAACGGCACCGATCGGAATATCATCACGGCCACTTGCAAACGGCCGTGAGGTCGGCCTCACAGCATCTGCGCGCCGTCGATGGCGACGGTCTGGCCGGTGATCCAGCTCGCCGCATCCGAGCAGAGGAAGACCGCGAGATTGGCGACTTCCTCAGGCCGTCCCATGCGGCCGAACGGGATCGAAGCGAGAATGCCGTCGTAGAGGTCCCGGTTGTTCCTTTTGGCGTCGTCCCACACCCCGCCCTCGAACTCTATCGAGCCCGGCGCGATCGCGTTGACCCGGATGTTCCTCGCCGCGAGGTCAGCCGCCTGGGTCATGGTGTACTGGATCAGCGCCGCCTTGACCGCGCCATAAGGCGGGGTCCGGGTGCTCGCTTCGAGGCCCGAGATCGAGGAGATATGGACGATCGCGCCGCCGCCCGCGTCCGCGATCAGCGGCACCGCCGCCCAGGACGCGCGCACCGATGCCATCAGGTCGATATCTATGGAGTTCCGCCAGCCCTCCTCGTCGTCGGTGCGCCCAAAGCCCGACGGGTTGTTGACCAGGACATGGAGCCCGCCCAGGGCGGTGTGCGCCGCGGCGATGTAGGCGTCCAGCGCCGCCGCATCGCCGACGTCGCAGGGTGCGGCATGCACTGTCGTGCCGTGCGCCGCGATCGCCTGGCGCGCGGTGTCCAACGGGCCCTCGCCGCGGGCGCAGATCGAGACGTTGGCGCCCTCGCCGGCGAAACCATGGGCGATGGCGAGGCCGATGCCGCGGCTCGCGCCCGTGACGATGACGTTCTTGTCCTTGAGGTTGGTGTCCACGGTGGTCTCCTCCAATTTTCGCGCATGTCGGGTCGATCAGAGCCTGGTAATCCGGTCCGGCTCGTGGTGCGGGTTTCGGCGGCAGAATTCGATCATCTGCTCCAGCATACGGCCCCCGAGCTCATACAATCGCGTTGACCAACAACGCAACGGCACTGGCGGCGATGACGAAGAAGGTGCCCTGCATGCCGTGGACCCGGAAGCGAAAGTGCGCCGCCTCTGTGCTGAGCCCATAGGCGTGCGAAATTCGCGCCGCGAGCAGGATGGCGCCGAGCACATGGACGACCCAGTCGGCCCGGATCTGCAATTCGACGAAGGCGAGGAGTATAAGCGCCAGGGGCACGTACTCGGCGAAGTTGGCGTGGACCCGAATCGCCCGCTGCAGGTCGGGTTTGCCGCCGTCGCCGATCGAAACGCGTTCGCGCCGCCTTGTGCCGATCGTCCGGATGCTGAGGACGATGAAGACCAGGGCGAACAACGCCGCGTAGATCGGCACGATGTGAAGGGAGTCCATGGGATCGCTCGGCTAATTTCTACGGTGACGCACGTTACCGCTGCCCGCCGCCGCCTGCAATTCAGACTATGCCCAGCCGTGTCGGTACCGAGTGGATTCGATCGCTCGCAATAAAAATCTTGGACTGATCTTGATAA
>JASLSL010000093.1 GCA_030743445.1 Alphaproteobacteria bacterium | reverse complement strand
CGCGAGGCCGGCGCCGACCGCCTCGCCCGCCGCCCGGCGCCGTTCGACCTCGGTGCGGACCGCCGGCCAGTCGAGCGCCGCGAGGCTCTTGTCGAGCAGCCCCGCGTAGTCGCCCGAATCCAGTTCGACGGGGGTTTCCAGCGCGTCCATCGGCCGCGCGTAGGGCATCTCTTCCCGCGCTATCAAATTGCGGCGGCGGACCTCGATCGGGTCGAGGCCGAGCTTCGCCGCGATGGCGTCCATCAACCGCTCGCGCACGAAGCTGGTCTCGAACCGGCCGGGCGCCCGATAGGTCGCGGCCGGCGTCTTGTTGGTCAGCCGGTAATGACCGATCGCGCGGCAGGCCGGAAAGCGATAGGGCCCGGGCAGCATCGAGGCGGCGAGGTCGGCGACCCGGGCGCCGTGGGTGCGCACATAGGCGCCCTGGTCGTGGAAGAACTCGTCGTCGACCGCCACGACCTCGCCCTCGTCTGTGAAGCCGGCGCGGATCACATGGGTCTGCTGGCGCGAATGGTTGCATGCCAGCATATGCTCGCGCCGGTCCTCGATCCATTTTATCGGGCGGCCGAGACGCAGCGCGGCGAGGCAGACCAGGACGTCTTCGGGATAGATCTCGCCGCGCACCCCGAAGCCGCCGCCGATATGGCATTCGAAAAGATGGAGCGAGCTCGGCGCCCGGCCGAGCATCTCGGCGAGCCGGTCGCGGTTCCAGTGCGGCCGCTTGGTCGCACCGTGCAGCTCCAGCACGTCCGTCGCGGCGTCATGGCGCGCGACCGCACCCCGCGTTTCCAGCGGTACGCCGGAATGGCGGCCGATATCGAGGGTCAGTCCTACGGTATCGTGGGCCCCGGACATCGCCGCGTCGACATCGCCGTATTCCTTCCGGATGACCGTCGGCTCGGTGTTCTGCCCCGGGGCGAATTCGCCCGGGTCCCGCACCGCCGACAGAATCGGCGGCGCATGTTCGATTTCGGGTGAGATCAGGTCCGCCGCGTCCTCGGCAATATAGGCGTCGCTCGCGAAGACCACGGCCAACGGCTCGCCGACGTAGCGCACCCGGCCCGCGGCCAGGATCGGCTGGCGGTAGGGGTCGAGCCCCTTTACCGAGGTCGCGCGATAGGGGATCGGCGGGATATCGGCGACATGGTCGTGGGTCCATATCGCCAGCACGCCCGGCAAACTCATGGCCTGTTCGGTGTCGATCCGGGCGATCCGGCCATGGGCGTGGTTCGAGCGTACGACCCGCATGTGCAGCTGGTGCGGGAAGTCGATGTCGGCGACAAAGCGGCCGACGCCCTTGACCAGCGGGTCGTCCTCGAGCCGGATGACCGATTGCCCGATATAGGGTGGCTTGGCGCTGTCCATGGTGCGGCGAGCTTAGAGGAAATCCGCCTCTATCGACGGAAAATTCCGCGGATCGCATCAAGCAGCGCCCGCCACATCAGAGCGAGGCCGGAGATCGGCTTGGCCGCCTCGGCGGGCGCCGCCTCGGACTTCTGCAATTCGGCTTCGAGGTTGGTCGCGAACTCGCCGACGAGCTGGCCCGCGACGCTTTGGATCATGCCCACGCCGCGGCCGTACTGCGCGATCGAGCCCGAGAGGACGAGGTCGGTCTCGACCACGACCCGGCTGCCGTCGCCGAAGGGCTCCAGACGAAACGCGATTTCCGCATTGGCGCCGCCGCGGCCCTTGGAATCGCTGCCTTGCGCCTTGACCAGGGCTCGATGGTTGGCATCGTCGATCTCCTCGAACTTGGCGGTGCCCGAGAAGGTCAGCGCCACCGGGCCGAGGCGGACCGAAACCTCGCCTTTATACGTTTTATCGTCGACCGCTTCGGTCAGGGTGGCGCCCGGCATGCAGGGTGCGATCCGCTCGATATCGAGCAGAACCCGCCACGCCTCGGCCGGCGGAGAGGGAACCTCGAACGAATTCTCCAGTTTCATCGATCCCTCCCGATAGCGATCGTCCCAATTGCGATCGTCCCGATTGCGATCGTCCCGGCGGCGTTCCGTTCCCGCAAGCTAGACCGGGGATTTGGTTCGGCGCGGGACGTCGAGTTTCCTCAATTCCGTCATCCCGGACAAGCGAGCGAGGCGAGCGCGATCCGGGACCCATTCCGGCGCCCTGCCCCGCTCGATCGGTGCTGCTTAGTGGCGCTCAGGAATGGGTCCCGGATCGGCCCCGCTTTGCGGTCCCGTCCGGGATGACGAAATATTTTGCTCGAGTGCGACGCCCCCTCACACACCTGGTCTACGCCGCCCGGATCAGCGCCAGGATGTCGGGCGGCGTGATCGGCGCCCGCGCGATGCGGACACCGAACGGCGTCAAGGCGTCCTCGATCGCCGAGGCCAATACCGCCGCCGCCGGGATCACGCCGCATTCGCCGACCCCCTTCACCCCCAGGTCGTTCAGCGGCGAGGGCGTCTCGGTGTGGACGACCTCGATGCGCGGCAGCTCGGTCGCGGTGACCAGTAGGTAGTCGGCGTAGTTGGTGGTCAGCGGTTGCGCCATGGCGTCATATTGCATCCACTCGAAGAGCGCGTTGCCGATGCCGTGCGCGGCCCCGCCGATCACCTGGCCGTGGACGATCATCGGATTGATCATCCGGCCGCAGTCGTGGGTCATCTTGTAGCTCAGGATCTCGACCCCGCCGGTATGGGGATCGACCTCGACCTCGGCGACGGCGGTGCCGTTGACGTAGGGCATGGCGTCGAACAGCAGGCGCTCGGTCGCCTCCAGGCCGGGCTCGACCCCGCCGGGCAGCGCGTAGCCGGGCGTGCCGGCGACCGCGTTGGCGACGTCGGCGAGCGCGATCCACACGTTCTTGCGCCGCTCGTCCGCACCCTTGGCGCGGATCTCGGCGCCGACGATCTCCAACTCCTCGACCGGCAACTCCAACAGATGGGAGGCCACCAGCAGCGCCTTGTCGCGGACCTTGCGCGCCGCCGCATGGGCCGACGAGCCGGCGACCACGGTCACCCGGCTGTTCGAGGTCCCGATGCCGAGCGAGTTTCGGGCCGTGTCGCCGGTCGTGACCGTGATGTTGGCGACCTCGCCGCCGAGCTCTTCGGCGACGATCTGGGCCAGCATCGTCTCGGTGCCCTGGCCGATCGCGGCGGCACCGGTATAGACCTGGACCCGGCCCGAGGCGCCGATCCGCACGGTCACCTCCTCGAACGGGCCGCGGCCGGTGCCCTTGACGAAATTGGCGACGCCGATGCCGATGTAGCGGCCGTCCTCGAGCGCCGCCTGCTGGCGCGCGCCAAAGCCGGACCAGTCGGCCTTGTCGAGCGCCGCCTGCTGGGAGGCCGGAAAGTCGCCGCTGTCGAGCACGATCGGTGCGCCGCTGCGCGACTTCAACGGTTTGGTATAGGGCATGCTCTCGGCCGGGATCAGGTTGCGGCGCCGGACCTCGGCGCGGTCGAGGCCGAGCTCGCGCGCCACCCGGTCGAGCATCCGCTCCATCGCGAAGCAGGCCTGCGGGTGGCCGGCGCCGCGGACCGGGGTCACCGGCACCTTGTTGGTCAGCGCGAGCCGGACGTTCATCCGGTAGGCCGGCACGACGTAGGGCCCGGGCAGGGTCTCACCCGAATTCTGCGGTAGGTTGATGCCGCGCGCCGTGTAGGCGCCGTGGTCGTGGACGATCGAGCCGCGAATGCCCCGGATCCCGCCCGCGTCGTCGACCGCGATCTCGACCTCCCAGTACTGGTCGCGTTCCTGGGTCGAGGTCATGAAATGCTCGCGGCGATCCTCGATCCATTTCACCGGCCGGCCGAGCACGATCGAGGCGATCGAGACGACCACTTCTTCCTGATAGATCACCAACTTCGGTCCGAAGCCGCCGCCGATATCGGGGGTCACGACGCGAACCCGGTTCTCGTCGCGCCCCAGCATCTCGACCAGCACCCGAAGCGAGGAATGCGCCATCTGGGTCGAGTTCCACAGCACCAGCTTGTCGGTCGGCTTGTCGTAGTCGGCGACCATGCCGCGGCACTCGATCGAATGGCCGCCGCCGCGGTGCTGCCAGAACGATTCCCCGAAGACGTGGGCCGCCCCCGCGAAGGCGGCGTCGACATCGCCGTATTCCATGTCGAACTCGGCGAGCAGATTGTCCGCGCCGTCCCGGTGGACCGGCGGCGCGCCCTCGGCGAGCGCGGCGCGGCAATCGGATGCGGCCGGCAGGATGTCGTAATCGACGGCCACGAGATCGACCGCGTCCTCGGCGATATACCGGTTCTCGGCGACGACGACGGCGACCGGCTCGCCGACGTAGACCGCCTCGTCGCGGCAGAGGGCGGGGCGGTTCCGGTCCTGCTTGTAGGCCTCGCTCGGCAGGCCGACGACCAGATGCTCGCCCGAGAGATGCGGCCTGAGGTCGTCCAAGGTCAGGACCGCCATGACGCCGGGCAAGGCCAGTGCCGCCGAGGCGTCGATGCCCTTGATCAAGGCATGGCCGTTGGGCGAGCGGACGAACGCCGCCTCGGCCATGTTCGCCAGCTTGATATCGTCGATGAAGCGCGCCTCGCCGCGCAACAGCCGTGGGTCCTCGAGCCGCAGCATCGGCTTGCCGATGACGGTCATGGTCATGTTCATTTGGCGGCACCGCCCCGAAGCCGCTCGGCCGCCGCCAACGCCGCATCGACGATGCCCTGGTAGCCGGTGCAGCGGCAGAGGTTGCCGGAGATGGCGAGCCGGATGTCGGCCTCCGACGGGTCGGGGTTGTCGTCGAGGAATTCGAGCAGGGTCAGCAATATGCCCGGCGTGCAGAAGCCGCATTGCAGGCCGTGATGCTCGCTAAGGGCTTCCTGCAGCGGATGCAGCTCGTCGGCCGAGGGTGCCACGCCCTCGACGGTCTTGATCTCCTGCCCGTCGGCCTGGACCGCCAAGGTCAGGCACGAACGCGCGCTGCGTCCGTTCAGTTGGATCGTGCAGGCGCCGCACACCCCGTGCTCGCATCCCAGGTGCGTGCCGGTCAGGCCGAGCTCCTGGCGCAGGAAGTCGGCGAGGGTCACGCGGACCTCGACCTCGCGCTCGTAGGCCTTGCCGTTGACCGTGACCGAAATCGTCCTCGTCGCGCTCATGACGCCGCCCTCTCCCAGGCCTGGGCCAGGGCGCGCTTGGCCAACACCTTCGCCAGGTGTTGCCGGTAGGACGCGGGCGCGTGGATATCGTCGAGCGCCTCGAGTTCGCCGCAGGCCTCTGCCGCGGTGTCAAAGACCCCGTCCGATCCGGCCTCGCCGACCAAACCCTCCTCGGCCTCCTCGATCCGCACCGGGACCGGCCCGACGCCGCTGATCGTCAGCGACGCCCGGGCGATCTTGCCGTCGCCGCCGACCTCGATCAGGGCGGCGGCCGATGCGATGGCGAAATCGCCGTGGCGCCGGCCGAACTCCTGGAACCCGGCGCCGTGGCCCGAGGCCCAGCCGGGCAGGCTGACCGAGACTAGCATTTCGTCCGGCGCCAACGCCGTCGTCATGAAGCCGAGCGCGAACTCGGCAATCGGGATCGTCCGCTCGCCGTTCGGCCCTTGGGCTCGGATTCTTGCGTCCATGGCGGCGCAGACCATGGGGATTTCCGCCGCCGGATCGAGATGCGCGAGACTGCCGCCCATGGTGCCCCGGTTGCGGGTCTGGATATGGCCGACATGCCGGATCGCCTCGGAGAGCAGGGGGCAATGCTCCGCCAACTCGTCCGAGAACTCGATGTCGCGTTGCCGGGTCATGCCGCCGATCTCGACGCCGTCGGCGTCAGTATTTATGTAGTCCAACCCCCCGACCTTGTTGAGGTCGATCAAATGGTCCGGGAACACGTAGCGCATGTTGAGCATCGGCATCAGCGATTGCCCGCCCGCCAGCAACCGCGCGTTCTCGTAGCTGCCGAGAAGCGAAATAGCCTCCGGGATCGTCGTCGGATCGTGATACTCGAACGGCGGCGGCTTCATGCGGCGTCTCCGGGACCGGCGGGATAAAGCGAATGACCGGCGATGTATGAATACGTTATAGGGTCTAGCTCGGTAAGGAAATTTCAGACTTGAACCGCGGCTTCAGTATTTCGCCTCCGATGCAATGACCGGCACGACCTCGATCACCATACGCCCGAGCCAGGACCGGCTGGACGCGCATTATGGCGCCGGCTTCTGGCGCGACGAGACGATCTATCGCCTGGCCCGCGACCGGGCGGAGGGTGCGCCCGACGCCTGGGCGATCCGCGACCGGGGACGGCGCCTAACCTACCGCGAGTTGCTCGATGTTAGCGATCGCTTCGCCGCCGATTTGCACCGCTGCGGGGTCGAGCCGAGACAGCCGGTCGCGGTGTGGCTGCCGGGGCGGGTCGAGGCGGCGGTGGTACTCCTCGCCTGCTCGCGCAACGGCTATGTCTGTGCCCCGTCGCTGCATCGCGACCACACGGTCGCCGATATCCTGGAGCTGTTGCGGCGTATGTCGGCCGCGGCACTGGTCATGCAGCCCGGCCATGGCGCCGATGCCGACCGGCGCCATATCGAGCCGGCGCTCGCCGGGATCGAGTCCCTGAAGCACGTCTATCGGCTGGATAACAACGTCACGGACGCTCCCCCCTTCGACGGGCTGCTCGACACGCAACCGGGCGAGCCGGCGCCCGCGGATGATCCCGACAGCGTCGTCTATCTGCCGTTCACGTCGGGCACCACGGAGGCACCCAAGGGCGTGCTCCACACCGACAACACGCTGCTGGCGAACGCCCGGGTGATCGCATCCGACTGGAATTTCGGCGCCAATTCGCGGATCTACACGATGAGCCCGCTGAGCCACAATCTCGGCTTCGGCGCGCTGGTCAGCGCCTTGGCCGTCGGGGCGGAGCTGGTGATCCATGACTTGCCGGCGGGCGAGAGCCTGGTCGATCGGCTCGGCGAGACCGCGGCGACGTTCCTCTTCGGGGTGCCGACCCACGCCATCGACCTGCTGGCAGAACTCCGGGCCAGCGACCATGGCGCACTACCGGACCTCGAGGGCTTCCGAATTTCGGGTGCGGCGGTGCCGGCCGCGGTGGTCGAGGAGCTGATCGCATTGGATATCGCGCCGCAAAGCGGCTACGGCATGACCGAGGCGTGCTCGCACCACTACACCATGCCCCATGACCCGCCCGAGCTGATCGCCGGGACTTCGGGGCGCGCCTGCGCCGGCTACGAAGTCCGTATCTGGTCCGAGCAGGACCAGAATGCGCACGCGCCGGCCGGCGAGATCGGCGAGATCGGCGGGCGCGGCGCCAGCCTGATGCTCGGCTACTTCGACGACGCGCAGGCGAACGAGGACGCGTTCAACACGCAAGGCTGGTTCATGACCGGCGACCTCGGCCGGGTCGACGAAGCGGGCTACCTCACCATCACCGGCCGCCTGAAGGACGTGATCGTTCGCGGTGGCCACAACATATTTCCGGCCCGCATCGAGGCGTTGGCGATGCGCCACCACGCGGTTGAGCGCGCCGCCGCCGTGCCGGTCGACGATCCGCGGCTCGGCGAGAAGGTCTGCCTCGCGGTGACCCTGCGCCCCGGCCGGGACCTGGACGGCGAGGCGCTGCTAAGGCACCTCGACGACGCGGGCCTGTCCAAATACGACATGCCGGAATACTTTCTTCGCCTCGAGAGCATGCCACTGACCTCGAACGGCAAGGTCCTGAAGCGCGACTTGAACGCGTGGATCGAGGCGGATCGGGTCAAACCGGAGCCGGTGCGCTGGCAAGGGCCGGCGGCGGGCGAAACCAAGGCTGGATAGATATGCGCGCGGTGATCATCGACGAGCACGGCGAGATCGAGACCGCACGGGTCGGCGAGTTTCCCGATCCGGTGCCGGGCCCGGACGAGGTCCTGGTTCGGGTTCACGCGGTCGCGGCGAATTACGTCGACCTGCTGGTGATCGAGGGCAACTACCAGTCCCTGCCGGAGCGTCCCTTCGTGCCGGGCAAGGGACCGGCGGGGGTGGTCGCCGCCATGGGCGCCGACGTCGAGGGCTTCAAGGAAGGCGACCGGGTCCTGGCGATGGCCGAAGAGGGCGGCTATGCGGAACTCGTCACCGCCGGCCAGGCCCAGGTCTATCATCTGCCGGAAAGCCTTTCCTTCGTCGATGCGGCCTCGATGTCGCTGGTCTACGACACGTCGTGGTTCGCGCTCTGCGACCGCGGGCGCCTGGCAACCGGTGAGACGGTGCTGGTGCTGGGGGCGACGGGCGGCGTCGGATTTGCGGCGGTGCAGCTGGCGAAGGCGATGGGCGCCAGGGTGCTCGCCGGGATTTCCTCACCCGAGAAGGCGTCGCTGTTCGAGGGCGGCGACATCGACGGGGTGATCGACCTCTCGGTCGAGAATTTGCGCGACGACCTCCGCCGGCAGGTCTACCAGGCGAACGGGGGCAAGGGCGTCGACATAATCGTCGATCCGCTCGGCGACGATATCTTCGATGCCGCCATTCGCGCCCTCGCGTGGCGCGGGCGGCTGGTCGTCGTCGGGTTTGCCGCCGGCCGGATTCCGACGATCAAGGCGAATTACCTGCTGCTGAAGAACATCGAGGTCAGCGGCCTGCAGGTCAGCGACTACCGCAAGTGGGACAGCGCCCGGATGACCGAGTGCTTCGCCGAGATCTTCGCGCTTTACGGTGAGGGCAAGATCAAGCCGGCGCCGGCGACGACCTACAAGCTCGACCGGTTCGCCGAGGCGCTGGGCCAGGTTCGGGACCGGCGCATCGTCGGCCGCGCGGTCCTGCTGCCGAGCGATATCTGAACGCCCGACAACCCAACCTTGGAGCGACGCGGATGAAGATTGCGGTGCCCGACCTGATTTCGAACTCGTATTTCCCGGCGATCGCCGCGGTCGAGCTCGGCTTCTTCGAGCGCGAAGGCCTCGAGATGGAGCTTTGCCACGTCTTCCCGGTCGACAAGTGCGTCGAGGCGATGCGCGATGGCGAGTTCGACTTCGTCGCCGGCTCGGCCCATAGCGGCCTCGCCGCCTTCCCCAACTGGCAGGGGGTCAAGCTGCTCGCCTCGCTGGCGCAAGGCATGTACTGGCTCCTGGTGGTGCGCGCCGACCTCGAGGCCGAGCGCGGCGACCTCGAGGCGGTGAAGGGGCTCTATATCGGGGCGGCCCCGTTCGTCGAGCTCGGCCTCAAGCGCATGCTCGCCGAGGCCGGGGTCGACATCGAGGCCGACAAGGTCAAGATCGCCCCGGTGCCGGGCGCGATCCAGCCCGGCGTCTCGTTCGGCGTGACCGCGGCGAAGGCGCTCGGCGAGGGCAAGATCGACGCGTTCTGGGCCAACGGCATGGGGGCCGAAACCGCGGTCCGCGGCGGCGTCGGCAAGGTCCTGGTCGACATCCGCCGCGGCGACGAGCCGAAGAAGGCGTTCAACTACACCATGCCGGCGCTGCTTACGACCGAGGCGCTGATCGAGCGCGATGGCCAAGCCGCGGCGGCCGCGGTCCGGGCGATCGTCAAGACGCAGAAGGCGATCAAGGCCGATGTCGGCCTCGCGACCGAGGTCGGGCGCAAGCTTTTCCCGGACTCCGATGCCGAGATGATCGCCCATGTGGTGGCGCGCGACCTGCCGTATTACGATGCCGCGATCTCGGAGGACTTCGTCCTCGGCATGAACCAATTCATGATCGACCTCGGCTGGCTCGACGATCATGTTCCCTACGAGCAGGTCGTCGCGACTCAATTCTCCAATCTTTGGGCGGGATAGGGACAATGAGCAAAGGCAAACCGCATCTCGAATTCATGGCGCTCGACCTCACCGACGATGGTTGGGAGGTGCCGCCAGGCTATCCCGACGGCATCAAGCAGAAGCTGCTCGCCTCCGATATCGACGAGGACAACAAGATCGGCAGCCGGACGCGGCTATTGCGCATCGATCCCGGCGCCTACTCGACCGAGCCCTTCATCCACGACCATTGGGAAGAGGTCTATCTGATCGCCGGCGATTTGATCGTCGGCAACGACGCCGCGGGCGAGGGCGGCGAGCCGTTCATGGCGCCGACCTATGCCTGCCGGCCGCCCGGCACCTATCACGGCCCGTTCAAGTCGGAAGGCGGTTGCCTGATACTGGAGCTGCATTACTACACCCAGCCGGATGGGAATTAAGGGCGTGCCGCCGATCGAGAAAACCAGCAAGGCCCTGAGCGACGACCGGTTCCCGGGCGGTCTCAGGACCGGGGCGCAGTATCTCGACGCGCTCAAGGGCGACGGACGGCGGGTCTTCATCGACGGCGAGGAGGTCGGGGAAGTCACTGCGCACCCGGCCTTCGCCGAGCCCGCCAAATCGATGGCCAGACTGTTCGATATATCCTGCGACCCGGCCAATGCCGAGCTGATGACCTATGCCTCGCCCGCGACCGGCGCGCCGGTCAACCGCATCTGGCAGATGCCCTATTCGGTCGAGGACCTGAACCTGCGCCGCGGCGCGATCGAGCGCTGGGCCGAGGAGAGCCTCGGCTTCATGGGCCGGACGCCGGACCATGTCGCCGGGTTCTTCGTCGGCTACGCGACCGAGCCCGAGACCCTGGCGCGGGACGGCAACGAGGCGTTCGCCCGGAACGCGGTCCGCATTTACGAGTTTCTGCGCGACAACGACATATACATCTCCTACACCATCGTGCCGCCGCAGATCGACCGCTCGAAGCCGGCGCACCGGCAGGAGCCGCCGGAGCTTTACGCCGGCGTCGTCGAGGAACGCGACGACGGCGTGGTCATCCAGGGCGCCCAGATGCTCGGTACGGGCACGGTGCTGTCGGACTACGTCCACCTCTCGACGATTCACCCGCTCGGGCCCGGCGACGAGAACCATGCGATCTCGCTGATCGTGCCGTGCAACGCGCCGGGGGTGAAAATCCACTCGCGGCGCTCTTATGCCGGCGCCGCCTCCAGCATGTTCGACTATCCGTTGGCGAGTCGGTTCGACGAGACCGACTCACTGGTCGTCTACGACAAGGTATTGGTCCCTTGGGAGCATATTTTCGTCTACAAGAACCTGGAGGCCTGCCGCGACCAGTGGTTCGAGACCCCGGCCCATATCCTCGGCAACAACCAGTCGCAAATCCGGTTCGTCACCAAGTTGCGCTTCCTGACCGGTCTCGCCAAGAAAATCGCCGAGATGAACGGCGTGTGGCCGATGCCGCCGGTGCAGGCGCAGATCGCCGACATCGCGGTCCAGGCGGCGATGTACGAGGGATTGGTCAGTGGCCAGATCGCCGACGCGGCGCCCAACCGGAACGGCGTTTACGTCCCGCACGCCCAGACCCATTACGCCGCGATGTCGCTGCAATCGCGGATCTATCCCGAGATCCTGAACCTGCTGCGCGAGCTTGTCGGCGGCGGGGTAATCCAACTGCCCTCGCACATCTCGGATTTCGACACGCCCGAGGGCGGCGACGATATCAGGCGCTACGTGCAGTCGCCCGGTGTTCCGGCCGAGGAACGCGTGAAGCTGCTGAAACTGGCGTGGGACGCGGTCGGGTCCGAATTCGCCGGCCGCCACGATCAGTACGAGAAGTTCTATGCCGGGGCGCCGTTCATCGTGAAGCACCGGTTCATGCGGAACTACGACTTCGACAAGGCCGACGACCTGGTCGACAGGGCGCTCGCCGGCTACGACAAGACCGGCCGCATCGAGGATTGAGGGACGAGCCGGGTAGCGGAACGTTCGCCCCCGACGAGAGATCACCAACAACGGTGCAGGAGATATCTCAACATGGCGTACGAGTTTGAACTGTTGAAAGTCCTCCGGCGAGGGCGTGTCGCTACCATCACCATCGATAATCCGCCGGTCAACGTCATCACCATGGCGCTGTTTGCAGAGCTGGATGCGCTTTCAACCGAGCTGAAGGCCGACCCGGAACTGACTGTAGTCGTGTTGCGCAGCGCCGATCCGGACTTCTTCCTCGCCCACTTCGACGTGTCCGCAATTCTCGATCGCCGCATCGATTTCGAGCCGCAGCGCGATGCGCAGCTGAAACCCTTTCACGCCCTGTGTGAACGGTTTCGCACCATGAACAAGGTGATCATCGCCCAGATCGAAGGGCGTGTGGGTGGCGGTGGCAGCGAGCTGTCGGCCGCTTTCGACATGCGTTTCGGCGTGCGTGGCAGGACACGGATCAATCAAATGGAGGTACCGCTCGGAATCCTGCCCGGCGGCACTGGTACGCAGCGGCTACCTCGCTTGATCGGCCGCGGTAGAGCGATGGAGCTCATCTTGAGCGGCGATGACATGGATGCCGAGACGGCGGAACGATGGGGTTATCTCAATCGCATCTTCGAGCCGGACGAGATAGGCCCTCACGTCGAGCGCCTGGCGAAGCGCATTGCCTCGTTTTCACCAGCCGCGGTGCGTCTCGCGAAGCAAAGCATCAACCAGTCAGACAAACCGTGGCTCGACGGGCTGTTCGAGGAGGCCTACCTCTTCGAGCAACTGTTGCGCACCGAAGCGGCGCGCACGAACATGCGCCGTTTCCTGGAGATCGGCGGTCAGACCCGAGCGGGCGAGCTGAGGATGAACGAGCTTTGCGCCGAACTCGGTGACGACAGCCAGGGCGACGGATAGCTGCTGCTCGGGAACCTTTGTCCGTGGGGGTGCGAGGATGTGCGAAAAGCGGGTCACGACGGCGGTGACTTCCCGTTCGTGCGAAGGCGATAGGTCGGCTCGATGACGCCGCAATTGTCGATCTTTCGGTTGCCGTCGCCAATGTCCGCTCTGGGTCAGGAGCGGACATATGCGTTTGGTCGAAAAAACCCCTCGTGAGCCCGCGCGGCGTTCGAGCGGCAGAGGCAAGGGTTAACGCGTCAATGTCGCGCCGCGCGCCGACTCGCCCATCATCGGCGACTGGTATTCCGGCGAGACCACCACGTCGAGAACGCAGGGCTTGCCGGCGTCGGCGATCGCCAGGCCTTCCCTGATCGCGCCCGGCAGATCGGCCAGCCGCTCGACCGGCCCGATCCCCTCCGCACCGTAGCTCCGTGCCGACATCGCGATGTCCGGCGGCGGATCGTCGATCGCCTGGCCGAGCCACTTGTTCTCGACCGGGCGGTCGCGCCGGATCGCGATCCTCTCTTGGTGGGTCACGTCGTTGTAGTAGAAGCGGTTGTTGGCGACGATCATCAGCAGCGGCAGCTCGTAATGCGCCGCGGTCCAGATCGCGCTCGCGCACATGATGTACTCGCCGTCGCCGACGATCGATGTCGCCAGCCGGTCGGTGTCCTGCAGCGCCAGTGCCGCGCCGATGGTCAGTCCCGGGCCCGAGCCGACCCCGGCCCCGCCGTCGTAGCCGAGATAGTCGAGCGGGTGCGCGAACTTGCAGACCGCGGGCGGATAGCCGAGCGGCAAGCGCACGAGACAGACCTTGCGGCCCTCTACCGCCTCGTTGAAGCAAAGCCCGAGGTCGCCGAGGGTGATCGGGCGATCCTCCTTGACGAGGTCGGCGACCGAAACGTTGGAGAGGTCCGGCCGCTTGTCCTTGTTGGCGTCGATCCACGCCTGGTCGCCGCCCGCGATCTTCTCTTGCCTAAGCATCGCGACCAGTTGCCCGACGACCGGGTCCGGCATCGCCAGGACCTTGTGGTCGACCGGCGGCAACCCCTGGTGATCCTTGCTCCAGCCGCCATGGACGTATTGATCGACCGAGACGTGGACGATCTTGGCCTTGGTGCCGCCGGCTTGCTCGGTGAACAGAAGCAATCCCGCCAAATCGGCCCAGTCGAGGCTCAACAGTACGTCGGCTCGGGCGATCAGCTCGACATCGTCGCTCGAGGGGTGGAAGGTCGGGCCGTTGGTGTGCAATTCGTGCTCGGTCGGGAACGCCGCCCCCTGCTTGGCGTCGGTCATGACCCGGGCGTTGAGTAGCTCCGCCAGCTCGATCCTTCGGTGCCAGTCCCCTTCGCTGCGGCTGATCCGGCCCATCAGGATCATCGGCCGCTTCGCCTTGGCCAGGACCTTGACCACGTCGGCTAGCGACTCCTCGGACGGGGTCGGCTGCGGCGTCGGCCGGTAGCGGTCGAGGTCGTCCGGAATCTCGATCTCGCGGCCCAGCTCCTCTTCCTGCAAATGGGTGTCGAGGTTGATGTAGACCGGCCCGCAGGGTGGGGTCTGGGCCAGGATGTTGGCCCGCAGCATCGCCTCGACGA
>JASLSL010000092.1 GCA_030743445.1 Alphaproteobacteria bacterium | reverse complement strand
CACGATCTCGCCGCCGTGCACCGCGATATCGACGCCCTGGACGATATCGCGCCCGCCGCGCGTCAGGCAGAGCCCGCTGCCCTCGATCAAGGCGCCCGCGGTATCAGCCATGCCGCGCCCCCCGGCAGTCGAAGCATTGGCCTTCGATTTCGATGACCGGCAATCTCACGTCGAAGCCGGCGCGCGAGGCGCCATCGCGGACCGCCTCGGCGATCCGCCGTTCCTCGATCTCGGCGACCCGGCCGCAGTCGCGGCAAATCAGGAACTGCCCGGCATGGCCGTCGCCCGGATGGTTGCAGCCGATATAGGCGTTCCTGCTGTTGAGCCGGTGCACCAATCCATGCGCCATCAGGAAGTCGAGCGCCCGGTAGATCGTCATCGGCGCCGCGCGTTGGCCGCGCTCGTTCAGCATGGCGAGCAGGTCGTAGGCGCCCAACGGGGCGTGGCTGGTCCAGACCAGCTCGAACACCTGGCGGCGCAACCTGGTGAACCGCAGGCCGTTCTCGCGGCACAAATCCTCGGCCATCGCCATCGCGTCGCCGATGCACGCGGCATGGTCGTGTTCGGGAACGGGAAAAGCCTTGCTTCCGGCACGCGCCATGGAACCGCTCCATCTCGGTTGAGCCGGCCGCAACAATACAGCGGACAAACCCTTATTGCTATATTATAACATAACAAAATGGAATGCCACAGGGAGCCACGCCGGGAGCCATGCCGGGAGCCATGATCGAAAGCCGCACCCTCGTGATCGCCGTGATCGCCGCGTTCGCGCTGGCCCTTGGCTTCGGCGCCGCGCAGGCCGAGCCGCCGCGTGTCGTCGTCAGCATCAAGCCGATCCACTCGCTGGTCGCGGGCGTGATGCAGGGCGTCGGCGCCCCCACCCTGCTGATCTCGGGCGCCGGCTCGCCGCACAGCTACGCGCTGCGACCGTCCGAGGCGCGGGCGCTCGGCAATGCCGACATCATATTTTGGGTCGGCCCGGGGATGGAGGATTTCCTCGCCAAGCCGCTCGCCACCCTGTCGGGTGGTGCCGTGGCGGTCGCGCTCGCGACGACGCCGGGCATCGAAGTGCCCAATGGCGGCGAGCACGACATGCACATCTGGCTCGACCCGGCGAACGCCAAGGCCTTGGTCCGGACGATCGCGCTGGAGTTGAGCGAGATCGACGAGGCCAACACGGCGCGTTATGCGGTCAACGCGGCGGGCCTGTCGATCAAGCTCGACGCCCTGCTCGGCGAGCTGCGGGCGATGCTGGCGCCGGTCAAGGCGAAGCCCTACATCACCTTCCACGATGCCTACGGGTATTTCGAGCACCGCTTCGGCCTCGCTTCGGCGGGGGCGATCGCGATCAACCCCGACCGCAAGCCCGGCGCCCGCCGGCTTTACCAGATCCGCGATAAAATCGCCGAGACCGGCGTCGGCTGCGTGTTTCGCGAGCCGCAGTTCGCGCCGCGCCTGGTCGCCACCGTGATCGAGGGCAGCGCGGCCAATGTCGGCGTGCTCGATCCCTTGGGCGCGGCGCTGGCGCCGGGGCCGCAGGCCTATTTCGAGTTGATGCGGGGGCTCGCTCGCTCGCTCGTGGATTGCCTATCGAAAGCGCCTTAGCGCCGGCCGGTGGTTGACGGCGGCGCCGGCAACGCTTATCTGGCGAATATCCCACTCGGAAGAGGCGATCCATGGTTGCAGATAGAGTTTTCCACCGTTGGCGAAACTGCCTGCTGGCGGCGATCGTCCTGGCGCTCGCCGCAGCGCCCTGGCCGGCAGGCGCCGGCGGTCCCGTGACCACGTACCAGGGTCCCGAGGCGGAGGTGTTGATCAAGGCGTGCTGGGACAAGACACTGGAAGAGCGCTCGATAGGGTCGACCGCCCGTACCCGTGCGGGCATCCTCAAGACAGTTCTCTGCCTTGAAGAGGTGATCCTGGACCAGTTCGAGGTTCTGTTCCCCGGCGGCGTCGTCCTAACCCGCGAGCAGGCCGCGGAGAAGCTGAAAGCACTTCGGTTCGCAGCGGGTGGACTCTATTGGGACATCTACAATAACAACGGCGGTTGCGCCCCGGGTTGTGGAACGATGTATCACACCTTCCATCTTTCCGAAAACGCGATCATCCTCGAGGACATGATCCGCAAGATTATCCGAACCCGGAAGGAATATGGGTTTTGAGCGTTTTCGCGACGGATCGGCTTCTCCGATCGGTAGGCCGAATTTCCGTGGCAACGATCGTGGCGCTGGCCACAATATCGTTTCCGGCGTCGGCCGGCGGTCCCGTGCGCAACTACAATGGTCCGGAAGCCGAGGTGCTGATCAAGGCGTGCTGGGACAAGACGCTGAAAGAGCGCTCGATGCCGTCGGCCGGACGCATCCGATCCGGGATGATAAAATCCGTTCTGTGTCTTGAAGCGGTCGTCGTCGGACAGTTCGACGCGCTTTTCCCCGATAGCGGTCCGGTGTCGCGGGAGCAGGACGTCAAGAAACTCAAGACATTGCTCAAGGCGGCGGGCGAGCTCTATTGGGACATCTACACCCGAAATGCCGGCTGCGAGCCGGGATGCGGACTAATGGCTCAAACATATCACCTGTCGGGCATGGCCCACATCCTCGAATACATGATCCGCGAGATCATACGAACTAGAAAAGAACGCATGTTTTGACTTCCGCGGAAATTGCCCGGCGACCCCGGGGCGTCACGGACCGATGCGAAAGCTTCTTGCGCGCGATATCCACTCGGGATTGCTGGTCATATGCGGCAAACGTCTCATAAATGCCACCCGGCGTACGACCATGCGGTTATTGACCTCCTTGATCAGCCCGCGACGCGCCGCCTCGGCGATCTTGTCGCGGGTCTTCGACCCGACCACGCCGTCATAGACTTTCTTGCCGTTGGGATCGGTGATCCGCAAACTGCCGCCGAGCACGTCGTCGAGCGATTCCTGCAGCAACTTCCCTGCATTTCCCGCGCCGTGTAGCACCGCCGCATCGAACAACTGCTCGGGCAGTTGCGGGGCCGATTTGCCGACACCCGGAAGCGCCGCGACCTTCGCGACCCGTGGCCGGTCGAAGAACTCTCGGCGCAAAACCGCATCGATTTGCGGATCGGTCAGCTTGGTGACGTCCGGCGGCAATTTGAGATCGGGATTTGCCTTCCTGAAACTCGGCAAGTCCCGGCTCGTAATTCCCTTGAAGGTCTTGCCGCCTGGATCCTGGGATACCGGCCTGTTGGCGAGTCCGCCCTCGCGCGGCGCGAGTTGCCTGCGGAAGGTCTGAAACAAGCTGTCGCTTTCGTCCGGCGTCGGCGGCTTCGGCGGCGGCACCGGCGCCAGTTTCGTCGGCGCGCCGGCGCCCGATTTCGGCCCGAGCAGGCTTCCCCGCGACCGTCCGCGTCCATCTATCGGCATATTGTTCTCCTATGGGTTAGCCGCACCCTCGCATCGGCGCGAGGCGGCGCGGCATGATTTAGACAATATGTCGATATATAATGCGCCCGGATCGGGCCGTGAAGATGAACGTTTGCCGTACCCTCGATTTTTTTCGGTTTCGGCCGCTAACCGCCGGCGGTTGAGCGCCGCAGCCGCGCGGCGAGCCGCGCGCGGGCGTCGGGCATCGCGCGCTCGTGGGGCGCCAGCAGGTGGCGCTCGAGGAAATAGCCGGTGAGCCTGAGCCCGGCGGCGAGGTCGCCCTCGCCGGCCTCCCCCGCGCCGATCAGGAACGGCGGCAGCGGCAGCAGCTTCTCGCGGTAGGGCTCGCCGGCCGACAGCGATACCGCGCGGCCGCTCTTCGGCGAGACGTAGGCGAGGTCGTCGTTGCTGCCGGTCGCCGCACAAGACGAGAGATCGAGCCCGAAGCCGAGATCGCCGAGCAGCCGCAGTTCCCACTCGACATAGACCTGGCCCCAAGCCTCGCCGGCGAGACCGAGCAGCATCGCCTGCATGTCCTCGAACACGTCTTCGTGCGGTTCGCGCTCGGCGAGGCCGGCTTCGATCAGGGCGCAGGCCGAGGTCAGGGCGGCGAGCCGGCCCGGATCGTCCATCAGCCGCGCCGCGTGGCCGTTGGTGAGCTCGACCGTGAAATTGCCGAGATGCTCCTCGAGCCGGGCGCGCCAGGTCGCCTGGACCTCGTTGCCGGGCTGCAGCGTGCCGCGCTGGCGCCGCGAGGCGCCGCCGCGAACCAGTCCCGCATGCCGGCCGTGCGCGCGGGTCAGCAAATGGACCACCGCCGCCGCCTCGCCGTGCTTGCGGGCGGAGAGAACGATGCCGTCGTCGGACCAGTCCATATCGCCCCCTCACCCTCCCACCGCTTCGCGGCGGGCCCCTCCCTCTCCCGCGACTGGAGAGGGGGTTAGGTCGAGCCTGAACAATATAACCCTCTCCCCTGGCGGGAGAGGGTGGCGAGCGAAGCGAGCGGGTGAGGGGGAACTTTCAACCCTATGCATTGTAGTCGAGGCCCCAGGGGGTGTAGCGCGAGCGGTCCTCCATCCATTTCGGGCGTACCTTGACGTGGAGGAAGAGGTGGACCTTGCGGCCGTACATCTCCTCGAGTTCGGCGCGCGCCGCCGCCCCGATCGATTTGATCATCTGCCCGCCCTTGCCGAGCACGATGCCTTTTTGCGTCGCGCGCTGGACGTAGACGGTCTGCTCGATGCGCACGCTGCCGTCGTCGCGCTCCTGCCAGTCCTCGGTC
>JASLSL010000091.1 GCA_030743445.1 Alphaproteobacteria bacterium | reverse complement strand
AATTTGACACTGAAAATTGCCGGAGTCGGCGATCCGCAGTATAATCAGCGCCAAACCTGAAATGGCGAGCCCGGGCGCGCTTCAAGTCGCGCGACGAACCGGTCACGACCAGACGCACAACATGGGGAAGGAGCCGCAATGGCCAAGGAAGCTGCCGCCGCCAAAGCCGCCAGCAACGAGTATGTTACGCTAACCGATCACAGCACCGGCGAGAGCTACGACATGCCGCTGATGCCCGGCAGCGTCGGGCCCAAGGTCATCGACGTTCGCCCGCTCTACTCTCAGACCGGACATTTCACCTACGACCCGGGCTTCACCTCGACGGGCGCCTGCGAATCCAAGTTGACCTACATCGACGGCGAGGCCGGCATCCTGATGCATCGCGGCTACTCGATCGAGGATCTGGCCGAGCACAGCGACTTCATGGAGGTCTGCTACCTGCTGCTCGAGGGCGAACTGCCGACCGCGGCCGAGAAGGCGGAGTTCGAGGACACCATCACCCACCACACCATGATCCACGAGCAGTTGCAGTATCTCTACCGCGGGTTCAGGCGGGATGCGCACCCGATGGCGATCATGGTCGGCGTCGTGGGCGCGCTTTCGGCCTTCTATCACGATTCGACCGACATTGCCGATCCGGTCCAGCGCATGATCGCGTCGCACCGGCTGGTCGCCAAGATGCCGACGATCGCCGCGATGGCCTACAAGTTCTCCACGGGCCAGCCCTTCATATATCCGCGTAACGACTTGAAATACGCGGAGAATTTCCTCTACATGATGTTCGCGGTGCCGTGCGAGGAGTACAAGGTCGATCCGATCCTGGCGCGCGCCATGGACCGCATCTTCATCCTGCACGCGGACCACGAGCAGAACGCTTCGACCTCGACCGTGCGCACGGCGGGCTCGTCCGGCGCCAACCCGTTCGCCTGCATCGCCGCCGGCATTTCCTCGCTCTGGGGCCCGGCGCACGGCGGCGCCAACGAGGCGGTGCTGGCGATGCTGAACGAGATCGGCTCGCCCGATCGCGTCGCCGAATGCGTCGAGCGCGCCAAGGACAAGGACGATCCGTTCCGCCTGATGGGCTTCGGCCACCGGGTCTACAAGAACTACGACCCGCGCGCCAAGGTCCTGCAGTCGAGCGCCTACGAGGTGCTCAATTCCCTCGGCGTCCACGACGATCCGCTGCTGAAGATCGCGATGGAACTCGAGAGGATCGCCCTCGAGGACGATTACTTCGTCGAGCGCAAGCTGTTCCCGAACGTCGACTTCTATTCGGGCATCATCCTGAAGGCGATGGGCTTCCCGACCAGCATGTTCACCGTGCTGTTCGCGCTCGCCCGCACCGTCGGCTGGATCGCCCAGTGGAAGGAAATGATCGAGGACCCGAGCCAGAAGATCACCCGGCCGCGGCAGCTCTATACCGGGCCGACCAGCCGCGAGTACGTGCCGGTCGACAAACGCGGCTAAAAGTACCGCGAAAAGAGCCGGTTAGAGAGGGCCGCTCCTTGAGGGCGGCGCTTTCGCATTAGCTACTAGTAGATTGCGCCTTGTCGGCCCGGCGCTGGATGACGTCGAGCACCGCCTCGGCGGCGCGCTGGCTCGGCGGCGTGTCGCCGCGGCCGAGGGCGTCGAGCGCCGGCTGAACGATCTCGATCTGGGCCGCGCCATCGGGCCCGAGCAACCGTTCCAATTCCCTCGCCAGTTTGTCGGGGCGGCATTTCGATTGCAGAAACTCGGGCACCGCGCCGGCCTCCAGGATCAGGTTGACCAGGCTGGCGAACTTGACCCGGAGCAGCAATCGGGCGAGAGCCGCGGTCACGAGCGCCACCCGGTAGGCGATCACCGAAGGTACCCCGGCGAGCGCCAACTCCACCGCAACCGTGCCGGACGCCGCCAACCCCAGGTCGCTCGCCGCCATGGCGTCGTATTTCGCCGCCTCGCTGGCGACCAACACCGCCGGCACGGGCCAGTCGCGGATCATATGCCCGACCAGGCCCTCGACCGCCGGCACGCTCGGCACCACGGCGGTCAATCCCGGATGCTTGGCGGCAAGGCGCGCCAAAGTCTTGGCGAATACGGGGCCGAGCCGCTTCACTTCGCCGCGGCGGCTGCCGGGCAGGACGCAGATCACCTTGGCGTCGGCGGGTATGTCGTGTTGCTGTCGAAAGCCGGGACCGTCGCCGCGATCGGCGCCGTATTCGACAACCGGATGGCCGACGAAGCGGCACTCCAGGCCGACGCGCTCGAACCACTTCGGCTCGAACGGCAGCAGCGCCAGGATGCAGTCGAACCGCCGCTTGAACTTGTGGACGCGCCACGGCCGCCACGCCCATACGGAGGGTGCTACATAGTGGCACCGCGGGATCGACCGGTCGCGGATGCGGCGCACGAAACCGGTCGCGAAGGACGGCGAATCGATGG
>JASLSL010000090.1 GCA_030743445.1 Alphaproteobacteria bacterium | reverse complement strand
CCGGTAGCCGAGCGGGCGCAGATGATCGCCCATGGTCCATTCGCCGACCCGAAGCGGGACATTGTTGTAGGTCGAGCCGTGGTTGATCATGTAACGGCCGGTATAGAACGAGGCGCGCGAGGGCCCGCAGACCGGCGCCTGGCTATAGGCCCGCTCGAACATGATGCCGTCGGCCGCGAGCGCGTCGATGTTCGGCGTCTCGATCGAGGGATGCCCGCCGCAGCCGAGGTAGTCGGCGCGCAACTGGTCCGCCATGATGAACAGGATATTCGGTTGCGCCGCCATCTTGGAGCTTTCGAGCTTCCCGGAGTTTCGGTTCGCCCGATGTTACCCGATCGGAGGCGGTTGTGCGGTG
Organism: Alphaproteobacteria bacterium; assembly: GCA_030743445.1. Classification (GTDB taxonomy): domain Bacteria; phylum Pseudomonadota; class Alphaproteobacteria; order UBA8366; family UBA8366; genus JASLSL01. The sequence continues at coordinate 8,103 of JASLSL010000090.1, read as the reverse complement.
TGGATTTTTCGCCGCCTCACGCGTCGGCGGAGTTGGGGACTTCGTTGCCGGCGGGTCGATCGATCCGATCGGATGCGCCGGCCGCCGCACTACCTTCGCCGTACATGCGGTCGAGCAATCTGATCACGCGGCGGACCTCGTCGCTCGCCAGCGAATAATGGATCGTCTTGGCCTCGCGCCGTGTCGTGACCAGTTCCGCTTCGCGCAGCCGGGCGAGCTGCTGCGAGAGCGTCGGCTGGCGGATGCCGATCAGGCTTTCGAGTTTGCCGACTGATTTCTCGCCGTCTGCGAGGTGGCACAGGATCAGCAGCCGGTTCTCGTTGGCGATCGCCTTGAGAAAACCGGTCGCGGCCGTGGCGTTGTCGATGGTGCGGTGGTCCATGTGCCGGTAATTCCTCCGACCAGCTCCCTTGGGCGAAATGACGCAGTCTCAACGTGCTTGATTTTCTGAATACTTGATATTAAAACTATTTTCAACTGTTAATTATAGTTATTCACACTATGGAATAGTTATATGGTGTGAGAGGAAACGGCTAGTGGACGCCAAGGTATTCATCATCGGCGCGGGACCGGGCGATCCGGATTTGCTGACCATGAAGGCCCACCGCCTGCTGCAGCGGGCGGACGTGGTGGTTTACGACCGGCTGGTCTCGTCCGACGTGCTCGATCTGGTGCCGACGGGGGCGACGCGCATCTTCGCCGGCAAGGCGGCCGGGCGCCACACCATGCCGCAGGGCGAGATCAACGAACTGCTGCTGAGCCTGGCGCAGAGCGGGCGCAGGGTCGTGCGGCTCAAGGGCGGCGATCCCTTCGTCTTCGGACGCGGCAGCGAGGAAGCGCTGCATCTGGCGCGCCACGGCGTGCCCTTCGAGATCGTGCCGGGGATCACGGCCGCCGCCGGGTGCGCCGCCTATGCCGGGATTCCATTGACCCACCGGGACATCGCGAAGGGCGTTCAGTTCATCACCGGCCACGACCGCAACGGCAAGGAACTCGATGTCGATTGGCAGAGCCTCGCCGACCCCGAGACAACCCTGGTGATCTATATGGGGCTTGGCAACGCGCCGAGGATCAGCCGCGAGCTAATCGCCGCCGGCCTGCCCGGCACGACCCCCGCCGCGGCGATCGAGAACGGCACCACGCCTGAACAGCGCGTCCGCCTGACCACCCTCGCCGACCTGCCGGAGGCTGTGGCCGACCTCACCGCGCCGACGCTGTTGATCGTCGGCGAGGTCGTGGATCTTGCGAAGGATCTCGGCTGGCGGGTCGAGGACGAGCCGGCGGGCCAGAAGTTGTCCGCCTGAACCCGCCAACCGCGATCGTCGACGCGGTCGCCGCTACTGCGTCAGAATCCGCTTGGTCTCGCGCTCGATGTCCAGCGCAGAGGGTTTGGCCGGGCGCCGTCGGGGGACCGGATCCAAAGGCTGGATTTTAACGAGGGCGTCTGACTGAACAGAGGCTTTAGCCGGCTCCGGCCTTGAGCGGAATCCCGCGACGACACCGCGGGTGGTTCGAAACGCCGCGACATTGTGAGCGGCTCCCGGCTGTCCGATTTCAATGCCGAGCTTGTCCTTTCGGTAGCGTTTTTCCGGGGTCGAGAAGAACGGAATGCGTCTGCAACTAAAGCCCTTTTCCCGGCATTGCGTGTCATAGGCCATCACCGTGCGCCATTTCCTTTGCTCTTTGACGAAGCCGAAATTGAAAGCCTTTTTCGACTTTCCGCGTTCCTTCGAAACGGCGCGGTCGTGAAATGCGCTCATATTGTGGCCGAGTTCGTGGGGGAACGAGAGATTGCGGGTGGCGCAATTCAGTTTGCTCACCGAGTAACCGTTCGCGGGCCACGAAATTGCACCGTCCGGTGTCACGGCGAAGCGGGCGACGCCGCAAGAGCCGCCGGTCGCGAGAATCACCGCGACCAAATCGGCGCCCACTTGATTGCGAAAATGAGCGAGGCCGCGATTCTGGATCATGGCGTTCAGCTCTTTACCGGAGTTGCCGCTTTCCTTGTGATCCGGCAGGTATCCTTGAGCGACCAGCTTGAAGACATTGCCCTTGGCAACGCCGCTGCGCCGGTGCAGCTCGTTCGCGGTCGCCACCATCAACCGCCCCTCGCGGAGAATGCGCTTGCCGTCGTTGCCGAGTAGACGCATCGCCGCCGGCGTCCATGCGATCAACAGGTCGATCGGCTCGTTCACCCGTTTCGGCCTTTTCGGAATGGGCCGCAGGTCCGATTGTCCCATAGGAAGCGGCTCCAATTCCGGTGGAAAGGCCGAGGTGTCGATCTCTTCGATCCGATGGCGGCCGTCATCGGTTGGTCGCACCGTGAACAGTTGGGCGCCGATCCAAACATTGGCCCAAACGCGATCGTCCGCGGCGATCACCGACGCTATCGACTCCTCGGCGTCGCGCACGCGTCCGCCGAATACCTGGACCGCGTCCGGCACATCCCCGGCGCGGGGCGCCAGGTCGACCGTCGTCGAGGCATCGGCGAAGAAATTGAAAGTTATCGTCGCCCCCTGGCTTCGCGCCGATTGCGTGGTCAACGCGCCAAGGCCCGATTGGCGAAGCCGCACCTCTCTCTGGCGAACGATTTCGCCGTGCTCGCCGCCGCCGGTTTGAGCGCCCGTCGAAGCCGCGGAAAACAACGGCTCCGTACTATTCGCCGCCGGCATCCCGACCCCAGCGGTAAAAACGACGGATAGGATCGCCACAGCGAAACGTCTTGGGATATCGCTCACTTCGGATGCTCCTTCGGAATGCGCGAAGTGTCGACCTCTTCGATGACATGCCGGCCACCGCCCATGGCACGGATTTGAAACACCCGGTCGTCGAGGTGGATGTTGCCGTTCAGGCCGCTGTCATCGATCAACAGGCTGACCAAGGAGTGTTCGAATCCGAGCGCCTCGCCACCCAGGATCAGCGTCCCGTCCGCTTTGTCGAACGAGCGCCGCGCCAGCCGCGCCGTCACGACGACATCCGCGAACAGATTGAGCTCGATATCCGTAGTGTCGTCGGCGGTTGCCATTGGCGCGATCAGCCGATCGTAGAGGCCTTTGTTGATCGTGATCGTCCGGATCCGGACGACCGCATCGGCGTCTTGTCCGCCTCGCGCGGGCGCGCCGCCGGCCTCGGTTACGAACAGTCCGGATGGCTCCTCGTCGCAGGCCGCTAGCCCACTGGCGAGAAGACCCGCCATGAGGAATATCGCGGCCGCGTTACGCATGTCTTGGTTCCACACGCGATAGGTTAGGTAATGCGGGGTCTTTGCGTCAATCGGGCCGCCGAGCGCCGAGGGTGGAGGGTGTGTCCCTCGGCGCCCGGCGGGAGGGTCGCGGTGCGTTAGCCGCCATCCCGCTTTTCACGCTTGTGTTGGCCGCGGAAACGCCGGTGATCCTCGATCGAGATCGCGCCGTCGCCGTTACGGTCGAATCGCTTGACGATATTGGCGAACGGCCACTCGAACTCTTTCGCAGTGATCGCGGCGTCCGCATTGGGATCGAGCATCTGGAACGCCCGTGCCGTGACCGGCTGGGTTAACTCGCGAAGCAATTCGTCGAATTCCGCGAGGTTCAGCTTGCCGTTGCCGTCGCGGTCATACTTGGCGAAGCGTTCGGCGCGCACCTTGTCGATCTCGGCCTGGGTGATCTTGCCGTCGCCGTCGCCGTCGACGGTCTGAAACAACGCCGGGCCGATGATCGCCCGCATGCCCATGCCCATGCCGTGACCGTGGGGTGACTTTCCGAAGTGTCGCATGTGGAAATTACCCGGGCCGCTCCCGTCGCGGTAGGCGTAACTGACGGTTGCGACGGTCGTGGTTCCGACGGCGGCGGCGAGCACGGCCGCGATCAGGTATTTGGTTCGTTTTTGCATGATTGAAGCTCCGGTTCAGAGGTTGATGTAGCACCCACTCTCCCACCGATCTGTCGCAGAACTTTGTCGCGGTACGGGCGATTTGGTCGCAAACTGTCGACCGGGTGCTTGCTGGTACAATCTGTTACAATTTTTTTCCCCGATCGCCGCCAAATCACGGTAGCTCCCAGGCATGGAATCTTCGCCGCATATCCTGGTCGTCGACGATCACAGAGACATCCGCGACCTGCTGGCGCGCTATCTCGCCAAGCACGAGTTCCGCGTCAGCACGGCCGAGGACGCCGCCGCCGCGCGCCGCGTGATCAAGGACGCGGCGATCGATCTCGTCGTGCTCGACATCATGATGCCGGGCGAGGATGGCCTCGCGCTGTGCCGCCACTTGCGCGCGACAGGCGACCTGCCGGTAATCCTGTTGACCGCCATGGGCGAGGAAACCGACCGCGTCGTCGGGCTCGAAATCGGCGCCGACGACTATATAACCAAGCCGTTCAATCCGCGCGAGTTGCTGGCGCGTATCAAGGCGGTGCTGCGGCGCGCCCACAGCATGCCGCCGAGGTTCGAGGCGGTGGGCGAGGGGCGGGTCCGCTTCGGGCGCTGGGTGCTCGACCTCGACCGCCGCGAGCTGATCGACGAGGACGGCGTGGCGATCCCGCTCTCGACCGGCGAGTTTCGCCTGCTCGCGATCTTCCTCGAGCGGCCGGCTACGGTGCTGTCCCGCGAGCAACTACTCGATCTCACGCGCGGACGTGACGCGGCACCCTTCGACCGCAGCGTCGACAACCAAGTCAGCCGGCTGCGTCGCAAGATCGAGCGCGATCCCAAGTCGCCGGAGTTGATCAAGACCGTCTGGGGTGCGGGTTACACCTTCGTCGGCGAGGTCGAGCGGTCATGAGGCTGATGCCACGAAGTCTTGCGGGACGGTTCGTCCTGCTGTTGCTGCTCACACTCGTGGTGGCGCAGGGCGCGGCCTTTATATTGTTTTCCGGCGAGCGGTTGAAGGCGGTGCGCGAGGCGCATCGCGAGAACGTGGTGCTGCGTGCCGCCGGCCTGGTACGGCTGCTCGAGGACACGCCCGCCGAGTTGCATGGGCGCGTCGTGCAGGCCGCGAGCAGCCGCGTGTTGCGCTTCTGGATTGCCGAGGAGAGCGATATCGATCCCCCGGCCGGCGACGCGCCCGCCTCGGCGCTGGCCGGTGAATTGGCCCACGCGCTCGGGATCGACCCGGGGCGGGTGCGGGTTGCCGCGACGACGCTGCCCTCCCGCTTCTTCCGCGATCGCGACGACGGCGAACGCCAGGAACATCGGCGGCTGCACCGCGAGCGTCGCGGTTGGGGGCCCGAGCGGCGCTGGCATCTCCGCTGGCTCGCGCTTTCGATCCGGTTGCCCGACGGACGCTGGCTCAATGCCGTGACCGGGCCGGCGCCAGGGGCACCCCGTTGGGGTTGGCGGTTCCTGTTGTCGCTACTGTTCTCCGGGGTGGCCGTTGCGCTGGTCGCGGTGCTGGTGACGCGCCGCCTGACGCGGCCGATGCGCCAACTTTCAGAAGCCGCCGACCGCTTCGGGCGCGGCGAGGCGGTCGACGAGCTTCCCGTGGAAGGGCCGCAGGAGGCGCGCCGCACAGTGCGCGCCTTCAACCGGATGCGCGCGCGGCTCGACCGCTACCTCAGCGACCGCACCGCCATGCTGGCGGCGATCTCGCACGACCTGCGCACGCCGATCACGAGCCTTCGCCTGCGCGCAGAATTCGTCGAGGACGTGGAGACGCGGGCCAAGATAATCGAGACACTGGACGAAATGCAGCGCATGACAGAGGCGGCATTGGCGTTCATTCGCGAGGGGGTGGAGAGCGAGGCCACCCGGACGGTCGACATTGACGCCCTGGTCGACAGCGTTGTCGCCGACCTTGCGGATGTTGGCAGCGATGTGTCGTTCACGGGCGGTGTCAAGCTGCCGCTGCCCTGCCGTCCGGCGGCACTGCGCCGCGCGCTGCGCAATGTGATCGAAAATGCCGTCGCCTATGGCGAGCGCGCCCGCGTGCGTCTCGTGCCGCAGGCGGACGAATTGCACATCATCATCGAGGACGATGGGCCGGGCATTCCCGATGCCGATCACGACCGGGTCTTCGACCCCTTCGTTCGGCTCGACGAATCGCGGAGCCGGGAGGGCGGTGGCGTCGGCCTCGGCCTCGCCATCGCTCGCTCGATCGTGCGCGGCCACGGCGGCGACATCGACCTCGAGAACCGGGCGGAGGGCGGTCTCAGCGCCACGCTCCGACTGCCACGCGACGGTTAGTTGCCCTTCCGCTTCGATATCGCGTCGGCGAGCACACAGAGAATCTCGAACATCAGGGTCGCGCCGACGAGGGCCGTGTTGCCGGTCTGGTCGAACGGCGGGGCGACCTCGACCACGTCGCCACCGACGAGATCGAGCCCCTCGAGGCCGCGCAGCATGCGCTGCGCCTCGTGGGTGGTGAAGCCGCCGATCTCGGGCGTGCCGGTGCCCGGCGCGTAGACCGGGTCGAGCCCGTCGACGTCGAAGCTGATATAGGTCGGGCCGTCGCCGACGACCCGGCGGGCCTCGGCGATCACCCGGTCGACCCCGAGCTCGTAGAACTCCTCGATATAGACCACCCGCATGCCGCTTTCCTCGGAGAAGCTCGAATAGTCGCCGGTGGAGCGCGAGCCGCGGATGCCGATCTGGATGGTGCGTTTGGGGTCCAGCAGGCCCTCCTCGACGGCGCGGCGGAAGGGCGTGCCGTGGTGGTACTTCTCGTCGCCGAAGCCGACGTCGGCGGTGTCAGTGTGGGCGTCGAAATGGACCATGCCCACGGGCCGGTCGCGGGCGATGGCGCGCATGATCGGCAGGGTCACCAGGTGGTCGCCGCCGCAGGAGAGGGGGGTCGCGCCGGCCTGCGCGAGCGGCTGGTAAAACTCCTCGATCATCGCCAAGGTCTTGTCGTTGTTGATCGGGTTGACCGGGGTGTCGCCGAAATCGCTGCAGCGCACCAGCTCGAACGGGTTGATATTGGAGACGTGGTGGACCCGGCGGATCAGGCTCGACATGTTGCGCACCTCGCGCGGTCCGTGCCTGGCACCGGCCCGGTTGGTCACGCCGCTGTCCCAGGGCACCCCGACCATGGCGACGTCGAGTGCGGCCGGGTCCTCGATGAAGGGCAGCCGCATGAAGCTCGGGATGCCCATGTAGCGCGGCGTCACCGTGTGGTCGGGCGGCTGCGGATGGTCGCTGTTCTTGGGCATGGGTCCGTCCCCCTGATGGCCGGCGCATTGACGCGTGCGGTCCGGTGGTTGATTTTGGTCGCTCTTGAGGCCCACGGCAACGGGGAGAACTCAAATGCCGCATTTCGAGCGCGATGGCGTGAAACTCTACTACGAGGACCACGGCGAGGGGCCGGCGGTGCTGTTGACCCACGGCTTCGGCGCCACGGCCGAGATGTGGGCCGGGCAGGTCGAGGCGTTCCGCGACCGCTACCGCATCGTCGCCTGGGACATGCGCGGGCACGGAAGGACCGACTATCCGGAGGACCAAGGGCTCTATTCCGAGGACCACACGGTCGCCGACATCGCGGCGCTGTTGGACCATTGCGGCATCGAGCGCGCGGTGGTCGGCGGCCTCTCCTTGGGCGGCTACGCGGCACTCGGCTTCCATATCGAATATCCCGAGCGCACGCGGGCGCTGATCATCTGCGACACCGGCCCGGGCTTCCGCAAGGACGAGTCGCGCCAGGCCTGGAACGAGCGCACCATCAGGCGGGCCGAGAAATACGAGATCGAGGGGCTCTCGACGCAGCGCGCCAGCGCCGAGGTCGACGCGTCCTCGCACCGCTCGGCGGAAGGGCTGGTGCGGGCCGCGTGCGGCATGCTCACGCAACGGGATTCGGCGGTCATAGACTCACTGCCCGGGATCGAGGTGCCGAGCATCGTCATCGTCGGCGCCAATGACACCAACTTCCTCGTCTCGAGCGACTACATGGCGGCGAAGATCCCGGGGGCGGTGAAGGTCGTGATCCCGGACGCCGGCCACGGCGCCAACATCGACCAGCCGGAGGCCTTCAACCAGGCCATGGGGTCGTTCCTCGATGGCCTGCCAAATTGACAGACGGAGACCACGAACATGACCGAATCTCTGGCCGACCTGATCGAGGCGCGGTTCGGCGAGGCGACCGAGCTCGGCGCCGACCTGAGCTTCCTCGCCGACCGGGAGATGCGCGACCGC
>JASLSL010000089.1 GCA_030743445.1 Alphaproteobacteria bacterium | reverse complement strand
AGGGAAACGCCTCGATCAACAGCACGTCGGGTCGGCGCTCGGCGAAGAGACCGAGCAGCCGGTCGCAACGGTCCTGTTTCCAGTCATCGTCGACCGGCCGGTCGCCTTCGTCGCGCAAATCGTACCAGCCGTCCGGACCGACCTTCAGCGCCGGAAGTTGGAACAACTTGGCCTCGCCTAACTCCAGCCACGGTACCGGCACGCCGCCCGAGATCACGTCGACTTCGAGCCCGCCGGCGGTCAATCCCCGGCATAGTCTCGCCGCGCGCTGCAGATGCCCGACGCCGAGCAGGTGTTGAACGTAGAAAAAGATCCGGCCGCCGGTCATGAGTTGAAAAGGTCGACGTTCAGCCGGCCGACATGCGGCTGTCCCACAGCGTCGATGTCGAAGAGTTGCGCTGCCCCGAACTTGATCTTGGCCGGCGGGTCGTCGGTCATCTGCCACCCGGTGGCGAGCGCCATGACCGCGTGGATGACGCCTTTGTGGGTCACTGCGACGGTGGCGCGGCGCCGGCTCGACACTTCCCGGAGCCACGGGATCAGCCGCGCCTGCAGCTCGCGCGGGCTCTCGCCGTCCTCGGGACGGAAGTCGAGACCCTGGGCTTCGTTGTCGGCCATCTCGGCCCCCAACTCGTCGCGCAGGTCGACGAGCCGCCGGCCCTCCCACGCGCCCCAGTTCATCTCGGCGATGCGAGGGTCGATCTGGAGCGGCGAAGCGCCGAGTAGTTTCGCCGTCTCCACCGCGCGCTTCAGGGGGCTCGACTGCCAGTCGACATCGGCCAGCTCCTGGGGCAGGCACCAGCCCCTGACCTCGTCGCGGCCGACTTGGCTCAGCGGAATGTCGGTCCGCCCCTGGATGCGCCGCTCTTCGTTCCAGGCGGTCGGACCGTGGCGGATCAGCGCCAATGTCGTGGTGATGCGGCGCGCCCGCGCCTTCGGCGCGGGCATATGCTCCACGATTCCGAACTTGCGGGCCAAGAGATCGATTCCGGCGGTATGGCAGAACTTGTCGCGAACCAAGTCGGCGCCGTCGTCGCCGAGTTGACGGCGCAACGCCGGTCCGGCGATCAGACGCTGAAGGGCCTCGGCAAGCGCCGCCTCGTCCTCGCTTGCCACCAGAAGGCCGGTCCGGCCGTCCTCGATCAGTTCCGGTACCGCGGACACCCAAGTCGAGAGGCAGGCGAGGCCTTGGCTCTGCGCCTCGATCAATACGTTCGGCAGACCGTCGCGATCGCCATCGCCGGCGATCCGGCTCGGCAGCACGAAAAGATCCGCCTCGCGATAGGATTCGATGACTGCGTCTTGGGTCTGCGCCCCTCGCCAGGTCACGCGCGGGGCGATCCCCAACGCCGCCGCCTGGCGCTTCAGCGTGTCGAGCAGCGGCCCGTCTCCGACATGCACAAACCGCCAGTGGGCGTTCCCCGGCAGCCCCGCCAAGGCCCGTAAAAGCACGTCGTAACCCTTCTTCTCGACCGCACGGCCGATCGACAGCACGACGACCGGGTCGTCCGGATCGCTGCCGTCGCGGTCGGGTGCCGTATCCGGCGGCGCCGGGAAGCGCTCGAAATCGAGCCCGTGATAGACGAGCTCGACCCGCTCTTCGGCCGGCGCCAGGCCGGCAAGATGGGCACGGCCGTTCTCGGTGCAGGTGACGAGCCATTCGAGCTCGCCGAGTTTCTCGGTCTTCTCCCAGTCGAGCGTCGTCCAGATATCCCGCGCATGGGCCGAGCAGCTCCAGGGCAGTTCCCGGATCATGCTGGCGTATCGGGTCACCGAGGCCGGCGTGTGCAGGAAATGGGCGTGCAAATGGGTAATTTCTTCCGACAACTCGTGGGCCAGCACCAACGCTTGGCCGAAGCGGCGAATCCGGTCGCGCTTGGGCTCGCGCCGGAAATCGCGTACCCAGGCCTCCCGGGCGCGCCGATAGCCGGGCCGACGCCGCGCCGCCCACCAGGCACGCAAGACCCGCATCGGCTCGCGGTGAAGATATTCAGGCAAGTAGCTGACCGGCGCTTCAATTTCGCCATGGACCGGGTGCGCCACCGGATCGGTCGGGTGACGCAGCGAGGCGATGCGGATGTCCAAGCCGCGGCGTTCGAGCGCCAGGATTTCCTGGGCGATGAAGGTTTCCGAGAGACGGGGGTAACCCTTCAGGACGAAGGCTACGGTTCCAGGCAAGACGGCACCTCTCGCCTAGTTTTGCCCCTGTAGGACGACGAGTTCGGGGCCCTTGCGCTGGCGCAGCGACTGTCCGGCCAGATCGCCGACCTTGGCCTGGCCGCCGAGCAGGTTCGGGATCTTGGCCTCGGACGGTAGCCGTTGCGCCGGCAACGCGCGCAACGCGTCGATCATGACTTGTGGATCGCTGATGGAGTCGTCGGTCAGCATCCGGACCAATCCGAGTTCGTCGGCGCGGCGCGCCCGGATCAACTGTTCCTGACGCGGATGCGAGCGCGGGATGATCAGCGCCCGTTTGTCGAGCGATATGATTTCGCAGAACGTGTTGTAGCCGCCCATCGCCACCACGCCGCTGGATTTCTTCATCAGCAGCTCCATGTGGCTGTCGAAGGCGACGACCTCGACGCGATCGAGGCGCGCGCCACGCTCCATCAGCTCATTCTGCATCTCCGAACGCATGAACGGACCGAGGACGAAGACCGCCGGATACGGCAGTTCCGGATCGGCCTCGTAGGCGCGCATGGTCCAATCCATCATCGCGTCGCCGTCGCCGCCGCCGCCGGCGGTGACCAGGAGATAAGGCTCGTCCATCTCGACCGGCGACAAGGCCTTGGAGTGCTTCGGCACCTGGCGCGGCAGGTAGCCCGTGTAGACCATCTTGTCGCGAACCGCCGGCGAGACGTCCAAGTCGGTCAGCGGATCCCAGATCTCCTCGAGCCCGAAGACCCAGATGTCGTCGTAGAGCTCGTCGAGCGCCGGCATCAGGTTTTTCGACCGCCATTCGCGGCGCAGCAGGGTCGGCTCGTCCATGATGTCGCGCAGGCCGAGCACCAGCTGGGTGCCGCGCGATTTGAGCATCGTCAAGGTGTCGTGGATCTCGCCTTTCAGGCCGAGCGGTTCCTTGTCGACGAGGAACAGGTCGGGCGCGAAGGTTTGCGCGGTGTGATGGATGATCGAGGCGCGGATCGCCATCGTCTCCTTGAGGTCGATGTGCAGACCGAGCGAGGTGTACTCGCCGTTGTAGAGCTTGATCACGCCGGGGATGCGGACGAAATCGACCCGGGCGCGGAAGTCGAAGCTGCCGATGATCGGCGAGCCCGAGAGAATCAGGACCGACAGGCCCTTGTAACGCTCGACCAGGGCATGGGCGATCGACTGGCAGCGCCTCAGGTGCCCCAGCCCGAAGGTGTCGTGGCTGTATATCAACAACCGCGCGCCGTTCAGCCAGTCAGCCATTCCCGGCCCTCATGGAAACTACGAATTGCACGTGTGCCCCCTTATTTTGCGCTGAAATATGACACATTGCCGCCAGCACCGGTAGAAATTATTAACCATCGATCCGAAGCCACATAAGGGTTATGGACGGGCGAGGACGATTTTGCCTCGCTCCCTCCGTCCCCGGTGTTGCGTCGACGCCGCCGATGGCGCTGGATCGCGTGGCCGGGCCCGGCGAAGATAGGGATACGGTCCCGGGGATGATTTCGAAAGGCGAATTGGCGACATGCGTCTCGTAGTCCTGACTACCGGCTCGGTGCGGCGAAGATACTTCGTCAAGGCACTACAGAATGTGTTCCCGGTCACACAAGTGTTCATCGAGACCGGGGAGTTGACGCCGCCGTTCGAGACCGCGCACCCGCTCGACGACGCCTGCCGCAACCATGAAAACGAGGTCTGGTTCGCCGGTGCGGCGCCGGATTTCGACCACGTCGCCGAAGTCGAGAGATTTGAATCGCTCAACGATTCCAAATGCGTAGAGGCTATTGCCGCGACCAAACCCAACGTCGTGTTGGTGTTCGGCGCCGGGTTATTGCGGCCGCCGGTGTTGGATATCTGCCCCAACGGCTGCGTCAACCTGCATTCGGGCGACCCCGAATCCTATCGCGGCCTCGACTGCCACCTCTGGGCGGTCTACCACGGCGATTTCGCGGCCCTGGTGACGTCGCTGCACCGAATCGCACCCGAAATCGATGCCGGCGACGTTGTCGCCAAGCGACCGGTCACGCTCGCCCCCGGGATGAGCCTTCACGAATTGCGCCGCGCCCACACCGAAGGCTGCGTCGAGGTTGTCACAGGAGCGCTGACGGACTTCGCCGCGACCGGCGCCTTCCAGGCGACGCCGCAGAATCGGCGCGGGCGGTACTACTCGTTCATGCCGGCGGCGATAAAGGACCAATGCATCCGCCGCTTCGAGCGCCACACGGCGACGCTTTGACGGCCCGTCATTTATACGGATCGGCGGCGTCGCGCAGGCCGTCGCCGAAGAAGCTGAAGGCGAGGATCACCAGCACCACCGGCACCACCGGCAGGATCAGCCACGGGTAAAGCGCCACGACGCTGATGTTCTGCGCCTCGTTCAGCAGCACGCCCCAGCTGGTCATCGGCGGCCTGAGACCGAGGCCGAGGAAGGAAAGCGCGGTCTCGCCGAGGATCATCGTCGGGATCGCCAGGGTCGCGGTCGCAATCAGGTGGCTCATGAAGCCCGGCATCAGGTGCCGGCCGATGATCCGGCTCGGCTTGGCGCCCATCAATTGCGCCGCCATGCAGTAATCCTCCTCGCGCAGCGACAGCAGCTTCGAGCGCACCGCGCGGGCGAGCCCGGTCCAGTCGAGAATCGCCAGGATCACCGTGATGCCGAAATAGATCAGCAACGGGCTCCAGGTTACCGGCAGCACCGCCGACAGCGCCATCCACAGCGGGATCTGCGGGAACGATTGCAGGATCTCGATCATCCGCTGGACCACCATGTCGACCATGCCGCCGTAATAGCCGGCGAGCCCGCCGATGGTCATGCCGAGCACGAAACTGAAGGCCACGCCGAAGAGACCGATGGTCAGCGAAATCCGCGCCCCGTAGATCATGCGCGAGAGAATGTCCCGGCCAAGCCGGTCGGTACCGAGCAAAAACAGCGTCCCGCCCTCCTCGACGCACATCAGGTGCAGGTCGCCCTTCAACTGCCCCCAGAAATCGTAGGTGTCGCCGCTGCAGAATAAGCCGATGCGGTAAATTTTTTCGGTGTTCTCCGAGTAGTTGCGTTGCAGGTTCTGCATGTCGAGCCGGTAGTTCGTGCCGTAGACGAACGGTCCGACCAAGCTGCCCTTGTCGAACAGATGGACCGACTGCGGCGGTGCGTAGATGAAGTCGACGTGCCGCGTGTGCAGATCGTACGGCGCCAGGAACTCGCAGATCAGGATCGACGCGTAGAGCACCAACAGAAACGCGCCCGAGATCACGGCGACGCGGTGGCGGCGGAACTTCCACCACATCAGCTTCCATTGCGACGCCATGTAGTAGTGTTCCTGCTCGGGCGTCAGCGCCTCGATCGAATAGGGATCGAACGGCTCGCTGGAGACGAAATGCTCCATCCGGCTGCCGCCTTGCGAGGTCGATTCGGAACTCACCTGCTACTCCCCCCTTGAAGACGGATGCGCGGGTCGAGCACCGCGAGCAGCAGATCGGACAGCAGCACCCCGATCACCGTCAACAGCGCCAGGAACATCAGGAACGAGCCGGCGAGGTACATGTCCTGA
>JASLSL010000088.1 GCA_030743445.1 Alphaproteobacteria bacterium | reverse complement strand
GTAAAACCTAGGGTTTCACCAGGTGGCGAAAGGCCGAAATCACCTCCCGGTAGCTCGCTTGCTTGAACGGCACGGTCAGCTCGACCAATTCGTCCACATCGGCCCACCGCCAGGCCTTGAATTCCGGGTGCGGTCCGTCGATCCGGATGTCGTCGTCCGAGCCGTCGAACCGCATCGCGAACCAGCGCTGGGTCTGGCCCTGATAGCGGCCCTCCCAGGCCCGGCGCGACAGGTCGCCGGGCAGGGTGTAGCTGATCCAATGGTCGCACTCGGCGACGATTTTCGCCTTCTTGGTGCCGACCTCCTCGGCCAATTCCCGAAGCGCTGCGTAGCGCGGGCCCTCGCCCTCGTCGATTCCGCCCTGGGGCATCTGCCAGTGGTCGCCATCGATGTCGATCCGGGCGCCGACGAACACCTTGCCGTCGCCGTTGAACAACATGATCCCGACGCAGGGCCGGAACGGCCTCAGGTCCTCCGCCGCCGCCATTACGAGGTGCTGGGGCGCTTGGTGACGGCCGAGACCGGGACGAGCACGACGTTCTTACCCTCGAGCTTCTTGACCCAGCGCTTGATCCGCGCCAGCACGATCGGGTACGGCCGCGCCACCGCCACGATCTTACCGCGTTTGGCCGCAAGGCCCTCGAGCGCCTTGAGCCGCTTGTCGATATAGCCCCGGTTCGGTTCCCGGTCGAGGGCGAGCAGGCCCAGTGCATAGGGCACGCCGACCTTGGTGGCGAGCTTCTTGACGATGCTGTATTTCGGGTCGCTGCTGTCGAAGATCATCAACCCGCGTTTCTTGAGGTCCGCCATCACCGGGCCCAACGCCTCTTCGTCGGCGGTGAACTTCGACCCCATGAAATTGGCGACGCCGATATACCCGGTCATCCGGCTCAGCACCCATTTGAGTCGGCGCAGGTTCTGGTCCGCCGGCAGGGTCGTCAGCAGCGCGTAGGGGCCGGGATCGCTGCGCGGGTAGTCGAGCGGCTCCATCGGCAGGTTGACCAGGACCTCGTGGCCGCGGCCGCGGGCGAGCTCGATCCATTCCGGCAGGCCGCGCGAGAACGGCGCGAAGGCGAGGGTGATCGCGCCGGGCAGCTCCTGGATCGCCTTCTTCGTGGCACTCGACGAGACGCCGAGCCAGGTCAGCACGATCGCGATCTTCGGCCGCTTGTCGAGCACGTTGAACGGGCGCGCATAAACCCGCCACGGCAACCGGCCGTTCTTGTCGATGATCGGCAAGGGCCCGACCTCGTCCTTCTCGATCAATTCCGGATCGGGATGGGGATGGAGCGCCGCCGACTTGCCCGCCGGGGTGGCGGACGGCGCCGCGCCCTCGGCCGGTTTCTCGCCGGATTCCGCGGTCTTGGGCGTTGCCGCCGCCGTCTGTTCGGGTTTGGTCTCGCCAGTGCCCCCGGGAGCGCCCTCGGGCGTGGTTTCGGCCGGCGTCTCGGCAGGAGGCCTCCGCTTGCGCCGCACCAGCCGTTTCGCCCGCACCTTGATCGTGACTTGGGGCCGCGAATCGCGCACTTCCTGCATGATGCTGTCGGCGTCGAAGTAGAGGTAGGCGCCGGTCCCGGCGAAACCGGCGAGGATCAGGCCCCAGGCGGCGATCGCGCTGATCAACAGGATCTTGCCGATATCCGGCCCCGAACCGGAACCGGGTGCGGGATAGTCGCCCTCGTCGTCGTCATCGGGAAAGCCGAAGTCGTCGTCGTCATCGGGAACGCCGGCCTCGTCCACCGCTTCGGGTATTCCGGCGTCGGCGTCCTCCTCGGGAGAGCCAGCCTCGGCGGCTTCCTCGGTCGAGTCGACCGCGACCGCTTCCTCGGCCTCATCGTCGAGGAATTCGTCGTCTTCTTTCTTCTTGCCGAACGGTAGTTTCAGGGATCGTCGTCCCTAGTGGATAAAATCTAACATATGGGACCCGAAGGGCGGCTTCCCAAGCCCACCGGATGCGAATGCTCGTGATGCGATGGCATCACCGCGCATCGCGCGCCTGTCCGGATGAACTTGGGAAGCCGTCGTAGGGGCACCATATGTTAGATTCTATCCACTAGTTGGTCATGCGGTTCCGATAGAGCGCGATGCCGCGCAGCAGGTCGAGCGCCCGCGCCAATTGGAAATCCTGCCGCTTGGCCGGAGCGGGCGGTTGATTGGCGGCGGCCGGGTCCTTGTTGGCGTCCGGCCCCGGCGTCTGCTTCGGCTTCGAGGCGTCGCCCTTGTCGTCCTTCTTGTCCTTGTCGTTCTTGAGGGCGCCGCGCAGGTCGGCCTCCTGCCGGGTGCGGCGGCCGGCGCGGGCGATCGGCTCGATCCGCGCCTGCGCGACCTCGATGTCCGGGTCGATGCCGGTGGCCTGGATCGACTTGCCGGACGGCGTGTAGTAGCGCTGGGTCGTGAGCTTGATGGCGCCGCTGCGGCCGAGCGGGATGATGGTCTGCACCGAGCCCTTGCCGAACGACTTGGTGCCCAAAACCACGGCGCGGCGGTGATCCTGCAGCGCGCCGGCGACGATCTCCGACGCCGAGGCCGAGCCGCCGTTGATCAGCACGACAAGCGGCAGGCCGTCTGCCAGATCGCCCGGCGTGGCGTGATAGCGCTGGGCGTTGTCCTTGTCGCGGCCGCGGGTCGAGACGATTTCGCCCTGTTCCAGGAACGCGTCCGAGACCGAGACCGCTTGGTCGAGCAACCCGCCCGGGTTGTTGCGCAGGTCGATGACGTAGCCGGCGAGCTTGTCGCCGAGCTTGTCCTTGATCTTTTCGATCGCGCTGCGCACCCCGGCCTCGGTGCGCTCGCTGAAATTGGTGATGCGAAGATAGCCCGCATTGTCCTCGATGCGATGGCGCACCGAACGAATGCGGATCTTGTCGCGGGTGATGGTGACGTCGAAAGGCTCGGTCCCCTCGCGCCGGATGGTCAGTTTGATGTCGCTGTTGATCGGACCGCGCATCTTCTCGACCGCCTTCGAGAGCGTCAGGCCCTGAACATGCTCGCCGTCGAGATGGGTGATCAGGTCGCCCGCCATGATACCCGCCCGGAAAGCCGGCGTATCGTCGATTGGCGACACCACCTTGACGTACCCGCCTTCCATCGTGACCTCGATGCCGAGGCCGCCGAACTCGCCCTTGGTTTGAACCTGCATGTCGCGGAAGCTCTTGCGGTTCAGGAAGGTCGAGTGCGGGTCGAGATCGGACAGCATGCCCTGCACCGCCGACTCGATCAGCGTCTCGTCGGAAACCTCCTCGACGTAGCTCGCGCGCACGCGCTCGAAGACATCGCCGAAAAGCTCCAACAGGCGATAGGTGTCCGATTTGTTGGTCTCCGCCGCGACGGAAGGTTGCGCCACCAGGATCAGCAGCCAAACCAGCGCACCGGCGGCGCCCTTAGCCATGTGTCTCATCATCCACGTACCTTATCGTTGCCCGCCGCGAACCAGGGTAGCGGGTTAATCGGTTGGCCTTTGCGGCGCAATTCTACATAGAGGCGCGGTCCACCGCCCTTCCGGCGGCCCATGACGCCAACGGGTTCGCCCGCAAGTACCCACTGCCCGACCGTGCTATCGACACGTGTAAGGCCGGCCAGCAACGTATGATATGCGGCGCCGTGCTCTATTATCAAGATATGTCCGTAACCGCGGAACGGGCCGGCGAACGCCACCCTGCCATCGTACGGCGCCACGACCCTCGCGCCGTCGCGGGTCTCATAGGTCACGCCCTTGGCGGTGTTGCCGGAACCGGTGCTCTGGCCGTAGCGCTCGACCAATCGGCCGCGCGCCGGAAGGGTAACCGGGCCGCGTTCCGGGAACGGCCGGATGCCGACCGGCCGGGTCGGGTCGGGTCGCGCCTCGGGCGCCGTCCGGGCCGGTTTGCGGAGGTTGCGTTCCTTGTCGAGCCGGGCGAACAGCTCGCGAAGGTCCCTCGCCTGCTTGGCCAGGTTCTCGACCCGGCGCGCGACCCGCCGGCTTTCGACCCGGACCTGCTTCTGCAGCGCGAGCTTGCGCCCGAGCAGCAGTTCGAGGCGCTTCTGCTGTTCGGCGAGCGCCTCGTTGGCGAGTTCGACCTGCTCGCGTTGCAGCGATATTTCCCGCTGAACCCGGCCGAGCTCGCGGATTTCGTCCTTTAGGCTGGCGGCGCGGGAGCGCAGTTGCGGCAGCGCGGCGCGCAACAGCATGGTACTGCGCACCACGTCGATAGGTCTGCCGGGTGTCAGCAGCAGGGCCTGCGGCGGATTGCGCGACAGCCGCTCCAGCGCGCCGAGGGTGCCCTGCATCTGCCGCCGGCGGGCGACCAGGCGCTCCCTCCGTACGATCGCCTCGAGCCGCAGCACCGGGAGTTTCTCCTCCAGCGTGGTCAGCAGGACCTCGCGGTCCTGCGCCGTCCGGGCGGCGGCGATCAACTCGCGGCGAAGCTTCGAGACGGCGCCGTGCAGCGCCCGCCCCCGTTGCTCGACCGCTTTTTTCTGGGCGCGTTCCGCCTCCAGCTTGCGCTCGACGTCTTCGAGGTCCTTGCGCTTTTGCGAGTCCGCCGGGCCGGCCAGGGCGACGGCCAGACATGCCGCGAGAAGCGGCACGAACGCGCGACGCCGGTCAGCCCGCCGCACGTCGCTCTCCGGCCGGCACGAGAAGGGATTGGCCGGTCATCTCGGCCGGCTGATCGAGGCCCATCAGGTCGAGCAGGGTCGGCGCCACGTCGGCGAGCGTGCCGTTGCGCAGGCCCGCTGGCCGGGCCGTGCCGCCGACCAGGATCACCGGCACCGGATTGCGGGTGTGGGCGGTGTAGGCCTGGCCTGTCGCGGCATCGCTCATCATCTCCGCATTGCCATGGTCGGCGGTGATCAAGAGCGCGCCGCCCGCCGCCGCGACCGCGTTCCGGAGCCGTCCGAGGCAGGTGTCGACCGTCTCGACGGCCCGCATCGCCGCCCTGATGTCGCCCGTGTGCCCGACCATGTCGGTGTTGGCGTAGTTGACCAGGACGAACTCGAAGGTCCCGCCCTCGATCGCCTCGACCAGCTTGTCGGTGACCTCGGGCGCCGACATCTCGGGCTGCAGGTCGTAGGTCGCGACCTTGGGCGAAGGCACGAGGATCCGCTCCTCGCCCTCGAAGGCCCGCTCCTCGCCGCCGTTGAAGAAGAAGGTGACGTGGGCGTATTTCTCGGTCTCGGCGATACGGAGCTGGCTGAGACCGGCCTTGGCCACGATCTCGCCGAGCACGTTCTCGAGGCCGAAGGGCGGAAACAGCGCTTCCATCCGGCGATCGAGCGCCTCGGAATAGCCGATCATCCCGACGGCAGCGGCGAAATCGACCATGCGGCCGCGGGCGAAGCCGTCGAAGTCCGGATCGAGCAGCGCCATGAGGATCTGCCGCGCCCGGTCGGCGCGGAAATTGGCCATCAAAATGCCGTCGCCATGGGCCATGCCGCGGTATTCCGCGATCGCCGTCGGGGACACGAATTCGTCGTTCTCGTCGCGCGCATAGGCCGCCTGGATGGCGCCCGCGGCGGTGTCGGCATGCTCGCCCTCCGCCTCGACCAGCGCCGCGTAGGCCTGGGCGTTGCGGTCCCAGCGCCGGTCCCGGTCCATCGCGTAATAGCGCCCGGTGACGGTCGCGACCGTGGCGCCGCCCGATGCCGCGAGGAATTCCTCGATATACTCACCGGCGCTTCTCGGCGGCGTGTCGCGGCCGTCGAGGAAGGCGTGGACCGCGACCGGGACGCCCGCCGCATCCATCAGCTTCGCCAGGGCGGCGATTTGGTCCTGGTGGGCGTGGACTCCGCCGGGCGACATCAGCCCCATCAGGTGGGCGGTTCCGCCACTCGCCGTGAGCTTGCCTGTGAACGCGGTCAGCACCGGACTGGCGGCAAGCGAGCCGTCGGCGATCGCGGCGTCGATCCGCGGCAGGTCCTGGAGCACGATCCGACCCGCGCCGAGGTTCGTGTGGCCGACCTCGGAATTGCCCATTTGCCCCGCCGGCAGGCCGACATGGCCTTCCGAGGCCTCGAGCAGGCTGTGCGGACAGCCCGCCATCATCTCGTCCCATACCGGGGTTTCGGCGCGGGCGATGGCGTTGTACGCGCTCGGCTCGCCCTCGCCCCATCCGTCCAGGACGCAGAGGACGACGGGCCGTGGTCTGGCGCTGGCGGTCATGATGCGGGCCATTCTATGTGAAGTCGCGTCCGGCGCAACCGCAACCGCGGATGATTCGCGTCATTGAGAATGCTCGGTGCCATGCAACCCCCTCACCCGGCAGAAAAGGTGCCAGGCACCATTAACGTGCCTGGCACTTTTTTATCCGCCCCTGTCGCGCATCCAATTGTATCCCCCTCTCCCCCTGGCCAGGGCGAGAGGGAGGGGTGAGGGGGTCGAACGACAGAAATCCGGATGGATTCAGTTCCGGTGATAGGGGTGGCCGGCGAGAATCTGTTGGGCGCGGTAGATCTGCTCGGCCAGCATGCCGCGCACCACGAGGTGCGGCCAGGTCATCTCGCCGAAGGCAAGCACCAGATCGGCGCGCCTGCGCACTTCGTCGCCGAGGCCATCGGCCCCGCCGATGACGAAGGCGATGTCGCCGATGCCGTCGTCCCGCCAGGCGCCGAGCCGCGTCGCGAAGGCTTCGCTGGTCATCGTCCGTCCGGCCTCGTCGAGCGCCACCAGTTTGGCGTCGTCGGGGACGGCGCCGAGCAGCAGTTCGGATTCCCGCGCCACCCGCTCGGCGGCCGGCAGCGGCCGTTTTTCCTCCAATTCGCGCAGCTCGAGGGACCAGCGGATGCGTCCCGCATAGCTTTCCCAAAGATCGCGTTCCGGTCCCTTTCGTCCGCGGCCTATTGCCAGGACGTGGAGCCGCAAGTCAGGCGCTCGCCACGGTCGAGGCGCGGTCGATGCTCTCCGGCAGGGCTTCGCCCCACAGTTTCTCCAAGTTGTAGAACGCCCGCACCTCGGGCCGGAACAAATGAACGATGACGTCGCCGCTGTCGATCAACACCCAGTCGCCATTGGCCTCGCCCTCGATCGACAGGCCCTTGAGGCCGGCCTTCTTCAGCCGCTCGCGCAGATGCTGCGTCATCGCGCCGACCTGGCGCACGGTGTTGCCGGTCGCGATCACCATGAAGTCGGCGATGCTGGTCTTGCCGGCAAGATCGATGGCGACCACGCGGTCGGCCTTGTCGTCGTCGAGCGACTGTTGAATGAGAGAAAGGATGGACTCGGAGTCAGGCGGCATCGGGGATTTTTCTACGATGGTTCGTCCCTCGCTATCCGTTTGCTGTTTCTCCTCGAGGTCTTTATTCGCCGGTCCTCCGTTCACGCCTGATCTCGGTCGCCGAGATCGGGTTCAAGCGGGTGTGCAAGAACACCCACGCGGGTGGTTCGCAATCCACCAGGCCCCTGGCCGCGGCTTCCGGCAGTCGTGCCCGGGCGAACCGACGCGCCGCCTTACCGGCGAGCGCCCTCAAAGAATAAGTTGGTCGGGCGAAAACCGCAACGGGAACGGACCCGACGATCTCGAGCCAGCCCTGCCATTCGGGAAGCTGGACCAAGTTGTCGGCGCCCATCATCCACACGAACGCGAGATCCGGATAGAGCCTGCGGAGTGCGGCCAGCGTGTCGACCGTGTAGCGCGTGGCGAGTCGTACCTCGAGTTCGCTGACCCGGATGCGCGGATGACGGGCGAGTGCCGCGGCGCGCTCGAAGCGCTGTTCGAAGGAATCCATGCCATCGGCGGTCTTCAGCGGATTTTGCGGCGAGACCAGCCACCAGACCTCGTCGAGACCGAGCCGCTGCAGCGCCATCACGCTGATCTGCCGGTGCCCGCCGTGGGCCGGATTGAACGATCCGCCGAGCAGGCCGATGCGCCGTATGGGGCGCCTCGCGGCGCGCGGCATCGGGTCGTCGATCTCCGCATGGTCGGGAGCGTAGGGGCGGGTCATGGTCCGGGCCAGCTTGGGCGAGGTCAGGGCGTGCGATCCCTTACGGGCGGCACTGGCCGTCGCCCCGCACCACGTATTTGTAGCTCGTCAGCTGGGCGGCACCCACCGGACCGCGCGCGTGCAGCTTGCCGGTCGAGATGCCGATCTCGGCGCCCATGCCGAACTCGCCGCCGTCGGCGTACTGGGTCGAGGCGTTGTGCAGCAGGATCGCGCTGTCGACGCGGGCGAGGAACCGCTCGGCCGCGGCCTCGTCCCGGGTGATGATCGATTCGGTGTGATGCGAGCCGTGGCGGTTGATGTGGTCGATTGCCGCGTCGACGCCGTCGACCACGCGCACCGAAATGATCGAATCCAAATATTCGGTTTCCCAGTCTTCCTCGCTCGCCGGGACGATTCGCGCGTCCGCGTCCTGCGCCGCCGCATCGCCACGCACCTCGCAGCCGGCCTCCGCCAAATCGTCGACGATGCCCGGAAGCTGGTCCCCGGCGACGTCGCGGTCGATCAGCAGCGTCTCGGCGGCACCGCAAATGCCGGTGCGGCGCATCTTGGCGTTGACCGTCACCTTGCGGGCCATATCCTTGTCGGCGTCGCGATGGACGTATATGTGGCAGATGCCCTCGAGATGGGCGATCACCGGGATTCGCGAGTCCGTCATCACCCGCTCGATCAGCGAGCGGCCGCCGCGCGGCACGATGAAGTCGATCAGGTCGGCCAACCGCAGCATCGCGCCGACCGCCGCGCGGTCGCGGGTCGGGATCGCCTGCACCGCGGCGGTCGGCAGGCCGGCCTGCTTGAGGCCATGCTGCAGGCATTCGGCGATCAGGGTCGAGGAATGCAGGCTCTCCGAGCCGCCGCGCAGGATCGCCGCGTTGCCCGCCTTGAGACACAACCCGCCGGCGTCGGCGGTCACGTTGGGGCGCGATTCGTAGATGATGCCGATAACGCCGAGCGGCACGGTGACCCGCTGGATGCGGAGCCCGTTCGGCCGCTCCCACTCCTCGGTGACCCGGCCGACCGGGTCGTCCATGGCGGCGATGTCCTCTAGCCCTTCGGCCATAGCCTCGATGCGCGCGTCGTCGAGCATCAGCCGGTCGAGCATCGCGGCGCCGAGTCCCTTCTCCTCGCCGAACGCCACGTCCTTCGCGTTCGCGTCCAGCAGGCGACTTGCGGCCTCGCGGATCGCCCGGGCCGCGGCCTTCAGCGCCTCATCGCGTGCGTCCGCATCGGCGAGGCCGAGCTCGTGGCTCGCGTCGCGCGCGGCTGTGGCGATGTCGCGGACCTGGTCGGCGATCGCGGCGTCGCTGTCCGGCAGT
>JASLSL010000087.1 GCA_030743445.1 Alphaproteobacteria bacterium | reverse complement strand
GAACGGTGCGGCGCGCTCGAAGAAGCCGATCGCTTTCGTCGGCAAGGGCGTCACCTTCGACACCGGCGGCATTTCGATCAAGCCGGCCGGCGGCATGCACGACATGAAATGGGACATGGGCGGTGCCGGCGCCGTGGTCGGGCTGATGAAGGCGCTCGCCGGGCGCAAGGCCAAGGTCAACGCGGTCGGCGTGATCGCCCTGGTCGAGAACATGCCCGACGCCAACGCCCAGCGCCCGGGCGACGTGGTCACGTCGCTGTCCGGCCAGACGATCGAGATCCAGAACACCGACGCCGAGGGCCGGCTCGTCCTCGCCGACGCGCTGTGGTACGCGCAGGACCGCTTCAAACCGGAGCTGATGGTCGATCTCGCGACCCTCACGGGCGCGATCGTCATCGGCCTCGGGCACGAGCACGCGGGCCTGTTCGCCAACGACGACAAGCTCGCCGAGCGGCTCGCCGCCGCCGGCAAGGCGAGCGGCGAGAAGGTCTGGCGCATGCCGCTCGCCGAGGCTTACAACAAGCAGCTGGAGAGCGGCATCGCCGACATGCGCAACATCGGCGGTCGCGACGCCGGTTCGATCACCGCGGCGCAGTTCCTCGAGCGCTTCGTCAACAAGGTGCCGTGGGCGCATCTCGACATCGCCGGCATGGCCTGGGCCAACAAGGACGCGCCGACCGTGCCGAAGGGCGGCACCGGCTATGGTGTGCGGCTCCTGGACCGCTTCGTTGCCGACAACTACGAGGGCTGAACCCGGGTATGACCGAGGTCCGTTTTTACCACCTGCAGCGGACGGGGCTGGAACGGGCCCTGCCGCAGCTCCTGGGAAAGACCCTGGAGCGTGGCTGGCGGGCGGTCGTGATGGCGGGCTCGGAGGACCGGGTCGAGGCGCTCAACAATCTGCTCTGGACTTATAGCCGCGAGGGCTTCCTGCCGCACGGCAACAAGCAGGACGGCCACGCTGAGGACCAGCCGGTATGGCTGACCGAGGCCGACGAGAACCCGAACGGGGCGAACGTGCTGTTCCTGGTCGACGGCGCCGAGTCCGCGCAAGTCGGCGACTACGAGCTGTGCTGCGAGATGTTCGACGGCAACGACGAGGTTGCGGTCGAGCGCGCCCGCGGCCACTGGACCGCATGTCAGGAGGCCGGCCACAAGCTGACCTACTGGCAGCAGAACGACCGCGGTGCCTGGGAAGAGAAGGCCAACGCCGGCGGGTGAGGCGGTCTCGGGAGGAACGATCAATGTCGGTCAAGGTCAACTTCGTCGGCTCGGGGGATGCGTTCGGCACCGGCGGCCGGTTCAACACCTGCATCCTGGTCGACGGCGCCGATATCCGCTTCACCATCGATTTCGGCGCGTCCTCGCTGGTCGCGCTCAACGCCCAGGGCATCGCCCACAATTCGATCGACGCGATCCTGCTGACCCATATTCACGCCGACCACTCGGCCGGCATTCCGTTCCTGCTGATCGACGCGATGCTCGGCGCCAAGCGCGACCGGCCGCTGACCATCGCCGGGCCGAAGAACCTCGAGGCCCGGCTCGCCGAGGCGCGCGAAGTGCTGTTCCCCGGCTCCGACGTCATGGCGCCGACGTTCCCGGTGACCTATGTCGAGCTGCCGGTCGGCGAGACCACCGAGGTGCTCGGCCTCAAGGTGACGCCCTACGCCACCAAGCACACCTGGCAGACCGATCCGACGGTGCTGCGGGTCGAGGTCGACGACAAGATTGTGACCTACACCGGCGACGGCGACTGGACACCCGACATGGCGAAGGCGACCAAGGACGCCGACCTGTTTATCGCTGAATGCTATTTCTTCGAGAAGCCGGTCAAGTGGCACCTGAACTACCCGACGATCCTGGAACACAAGGAGGAGTTCGGGGCCAAGCGCATGATCCTCACGCACATGGGGCCGGAAATGCTGGCGATGGCCGACCAGGTGCCCGAGGAGACGGCCCATGACGGCCTGGTGGTCGAACTGTGACGGACCGGCGGCCTCCGACGACATTCGCCAGTTCCGGCTTGCCGCCGCCAATCTCTATGTCTATAACCCTGCGTCCCGCTGGCGCGGGACCTTTGAGGGGAAGGTAAGGTAATCCATATGGCGGTCGAACGAACGCTGTCGATCATCAAACCGGATGCAACGGCGCGAAACCTCACCGGGCAGATCAATGCCCGTTTCGAGGCGGCGGAATTGCGCATCGTCGCCCAGAAACGCATCCGGATGAACCGCGAACAGGCCGACATGTTCTACGCGGTCCACAAGGAACGGGCCTTTTACGGCGACCTTTGCGAATTCATGGCGTCGGGCCCGGTCGTCGTCCAGGTGCTCGAGGGCGAGGACGCGATCGCCCGCAACCGCGAGCTGATGGGCGACACCAACCCGGCGAACGCGGACGAGGGCACGATCCGCAAGGATTTCGGCGAGTCGATCGAAGCCAACTCGGTGCACGGTTCGGATTCGCCCGAGACCGCGGAATGGGAGATCGCCTGCTTCTTCAGCCGGATCGAGATTATCGGCTAGCGGACCCGAAATTCGGTAGTGGGTCAGACTAGACGATGTCTGCTAATGACCCAAAGCGGACATTCGCAGGCAAAGAATTTTGGCCCTATTCAAAATCCTGAGCTGGTCTAACGTGACACATTAGGTGTCTTGAGAACCAGCGTTCGCCGTCTGGTCTTCTAGTACAG
>JASLSL010000086.1 GCA_030743445.1 Alphaproteobacteria bacterium | reverse complement strand
AAGGAGTGGATGTCATGACGGCGGAAATGTCGACGATCTGCGATTTCGGTTGGAAGGCGCCGGATTTCGGACTGCCCGGCGTCGACGGCAAGCGCTACCGATTGACCGAAATTCGTGGCGAGAACGGGACCGTGGTGATGTTCATCTGCAACCACTGTCCCTACGTCAAAGCGGTGATCGACAGGATCGTGCGCGACTGCGGCGAACTGGCGGATCGCGGTGTCGCCAGCATCGCGGTGATGTCCAACGACACCGGCGCGTATCCCGCCGATTCGTTCGACCGGATGAAGGAATTCTCGACCGAGCACCGGTTCGGGTTTCCCTACGTCATCGACGAGACCCAAGACGTCGCCCGCGCCTACGATGCGGTCTGCACGCCCGACTTCTTCGGCTTCAACAAAGACCTCGAATTGCAGTACCGCGGACGGCTCGACGAATCGGGGCGGGCGCCGGCCGCCGCCACCGCGCGCCGGGAGCTCTATGAGGCGATGGCCGGGATCGCCGAGACCGGCAAGGGGCCGGCCGAACAGACCGCCAGTATCGGCTGTTCGATCAAGTGGCGTTAGCACTCCCCTTCATATTTGCGCAATTATGTAAGGGAGTACTAAAGACGGGCCGGGGCCCTCGTCCGCGAGGTTTGTCAGCCGCCCCCGGGAGGGCTATGTTAGCCGCCCGCTGGCGGATACGGGCATCCCCGGCATTTGCGGGCCTCTATGGTTTGGGAGATTGGCGTGGCCGACATCTTCGAAGAAGTCGACGAGGAAGTACGTCGCGATCGGCTCGACAAGCTTTGGCAGCAGTACGGCAAGTACTTGATCGTCGCGCTTGTGCTCATCGTGGGCGGCACCGCGGCCTCGGTCGGTTGGCGCGAATACCGCGCGATGCGTCAGCGCGAGTTCAGCGACCAGTTCCAGGCGGCGGCCGTTCTCGCCGAGGAAGGCAAAACCGTCGATGCGGTGGAGGCGCTAGGCCGGCTCTCCGGCGATGCCACGGCCGGCTATGCGATGCTCGCCAGATTTCGCGAGGCGGCGGTCCGGGCCGGGGCGGGCGATGCGGATGCCGCGATCGCGATTTACGAGGCCCTGGCGACAGACGATGGACTCGATCAAGTCTATCGCGACCTGGCGACACTGTTGGCGGTGATGCATCAGGTCGATACCGGCGAGGCGGACGCCCTGAGCCAGCGCCTGGAACCGCTCGCCGCGGACGGCAGCGCGTGGCGCCATACCGCGCGCGAGTTGCTGGCGGCGTTGGCACTCAAATCGGGCGACCGGACGCGGGCGCGCAAGGAATTCACCCGGCTCGCGAACGATCTCCAGGCGCCACGCGGCGCCCGGGCGCGCGCTGCGGAGATGCTTCGCGCGCTGGGCGGCTGACGGAGTTCCACCAATGAAGCCGGCAGTGCGATGGCTCGCTCTCTTGGCCGGTCTGATGGCGATGGGCCTCGCCGGGTGCGATTACATCAAGGAACTCACCGGCACTAAAAAAATCCCCCTCAAGGGCGAGCGCATCGCCGTGATGCGCTACCAACGCAACCTCGCGCCCGATCCGCGCATCGCCGATCTGCGCGTCATGCTGCCGCCGCCGGTCGCCAACCGGGATTGGCCCCAGGCTGGCGGTTTTCCCAGTCACGCCATGCACCATCTTCGCATCGCGACCGGGATCGGCCGCGCCTGGTCGGTCGACATCGGATCGGGATCGAGCGACGAGCGCCGGATGATGTCGTCTCCGATCGTGGTCGGCGGCCTGGTTTTCGTGGTGGACGTGGACTTCAAGGTAACGGCCTTCGACGCTAACACCGGCAACCGCGTCTGGACCTATGAGACGAAGATACCCGACGAGGACGAAGACGCCTTCGGCGGCGGGCTCGCCTATGACGGCGGGCGCATCTTCATGACCACCGGGTTCGGACGGCTGATCGCGCTGCGCGCCCGCGACGGGGCGGAGTTGTGGCAGCAGAAGATCACCGGCCCGGTGCGCGCCGCGCCAACGGCGGCCGGCGGCCGGGTCTTCGTCGTCACCATCGACAACCAGTTGTCCGCCCACGATGTCGAGACCGGCAAGCGGGAATGGTCGCATTCGGGAATCTCCGAGATCGCCGGCTTGCTCGGCGGCAGCAGCCCGGCGGTCGCCGACGACACATTGGTCGTGCCCTATTCGTCGGGCGAGGTGTTCGCGCTCAGGGTTGCCAACGGCCGGGTCACCTGGTCCGACAACCTGATTGCGCTGCGCCGGGTCGACGCGCTCTCGACCCTGGCGCACATCCGCGGCCATCCGGTGATCGACCGGGGGCTGGTCTACGCGATGAGCCATTCGGGCCGCCTGGTGGCGATCGACCTGCGCACCGGCACGCGGGTCTGGGATCGCACGATTGGCGGGGTGGAGACACCCTGGGCGGCGGGCAATTTCGTCTACGTGATGAGCAACGAGGGCGAGCTCTATTGTCTCACCCGGCGCGGCGGGCGGGTGCGCTGGGTCCGACCGCTGCCGCGCTACGAGGATCCGGAGGACAAGGACGACCCGATCAAGTGGTTCGGCCCGGTCCTGGCGGGCGACCGGCTGGTCCTGGCGGGCAGCCACGGCGAGGCGCTGGCGATCTCGCCCTATACCGGCGAGGTGTTGGGGCGCATCGACCTGCCGGACAACGTCTCGATGGCGCCCGTCGTCGCCGGCGACACGCTCTATTTCCTGACCGACGATGGCGACCTCGTCGCCTACCGGTAGGGATCGCGGGCGCACGGGAGCTCGAGGTATGACCTTCACCGTCGCCATCGTCGGCCGGCCGAACGTCGGCAAGTCGACCCTGTTCAACCGCCTCGTCGGCAGGCGGCTGGCCCTGGTCGACGACACCCCCGGCGTGACCCGCGACCGGCGCGAGGGCGAGGGACGAATCGGCGATCTCGAATTCCGGGTCATCGACACCGCGGGCTACGAGGACGCCACCGGCGAGACGCTGGAGGCGCGCATGCGCGAGCAGACCGAGCTGGCACTCGCCGAGGCCGACGTGGCGCTGCTGCTGATCGACGCCCGCGCCGGGGTGACGCCCTTGGACGAGCACTTCGCCAATTGGCTCAGGCGCGGCGAGGCGGTGACGATGCTGGTCGCCAACAAATGCGAGGTCCGCGCCGGGGAGGCGGGGTTGCTGGAATGCTACCGGCTCGGGCTCGGCGATCCGGTGGCGATCTCGGCCGAGCACGGCGAGGGCATGGGCGAGCTTTACGACGCGCTGGCGCCGCATGCGGGCGAGGCGGCTGGGGACGAGGCGGTGGCGGATGACGCGCCGGAAGGCCCGCTGCAGCTTGCCATCGTCGGCCGGCCGAACGTCGGCAAGTCGACCCTGATCAACCGACTGATCGGCGAGGACCGCCTCCTGACCGGGCCCGAGGCCGGCATCACCCGGGATTCGATCGCCGTCGAGTGGGAATACGATGGCCGTGCGTTGCGTCTCTTCGATACCGCGGGGCTGCGCCGCAGGGCGCGAGTCACCGGGAAGCTGGAGAAGCTCTCGGTCGGCGACGCAAGGCGGGCGATCCGCTTCGCCCAAGTCGTGATCCTGGTGCTCGACGCGGACGACATGCTCGAGAAGCAGGACCTCGCGATCGCCCGCCAGGTCGTCGAGGAGGGAAGGGCGCTGGTGATCGCCGCCAACAAGTGGGACGCGGTGAAGGACAAGAAATCGGCGCGCGGGCGGCTCGAGGACCGGCTGCAGACCTCGCTGCCCCAGGTCAAGGGCGTCCCGGTGGCGACGATCTCGGCCCTCAAGGGCACCAATCTCGACAAGCTAATGAAGGCGGTGTTCGACATTTACGAGCTGTGGAACGCGCGCGTGCAGACCTCCGGGCTCAACGAGTGGCTGGCAGGGATGACCGAGTCCCATCCACCGCCGCTCGCCAAGGGCCGGCGCATAAGGTTGCGCTACATGACCCAGGTCAAGACCCGGCCGCCGACCTTCGCGGTCTGGATCTCGCAGCCGGCGGGGCTGCCGGATTCATAC
>JASLSL010000085.1 GCA_030743445.1 Alphaproteobacteria bacterium | reverse complement strand
AAGCCCTGGCGCGTCAATTCCTTGATGCGGGCGACGTGGCGCGGCGCCAGATCGGGCTTCAGCTCGATCACCACGCGGCCGTCCTTGAGGTCCATGTAGAGCGTGTTTTCGAGGTCGCCGCCGGTCGAGGCCACATCGGTGGCGGGCTTTCCCGCGGGCGGCGTCAGTTTGGCGACTTTCCGGCCGCGTATGAGCTTCTTGAGCTTGGCCTTGGCGAAGGCGATGAACGGGCTGTCGGGGAAGTTCCGCATGAAGGTCATGAAATCCGTTGGATCGGTGCTGTTCTGGACGACGCGCCAGACCCGCTCGTCGGGCGTGACGCCACTCGACTGGGTGATGGATTTCCGGGCCGCCGACGGGCCGTCGTTACCCGGCAGCGCGAACACGAAGTCGCCCTTGTCGAATTCCGGCGAGCGCAGCTTGCCGAAGCGCGGGGTCTGCCGGTTTTGGGTGTAGTTCGACATCTTGCCGTCGAGGAAGGCGCCGAGCTCGGAGGCCGTGAGATACCCGTCGCCGTTGCTGTCGGCCGGTTGCTCGCCGAGCAATGCCTCGATGAACAGCCTGGCGAAGGTGCCGTCGTCCGAGACCTGCTGGCCGGCATCGCCCGAGGTCAGGAACTGGCGCACCGGCTGGGTCGTGACCCGGGTGATCTGCGGCGGCGGGGCGGCGCGCGCCACGTTGAAGATGGTGCCGGCGAAGCAGCTGTCGAAGATCGTGAAGACATGCTTCGAGGCCGCGAGGCGCACGAACTCGCCGAACCGGCGGAGCGATAAAGCGGTACGCAGGAAACGGCGGCGGTTTCGTTCAAGCGCGCCGTCGGCCGGGATCAGGTAGCCCTCGCCGCGCGCGTCGGTGTGGCCGTGCCCCGCGTACCAGACGAACAGCCGCGCGTCCGGGTCGCCGCCCTTCTCGATGAAGAAATCCTCGAAGGTCCGGCGCAGCTCGCGCGCGTCGAGGTCGGTCTTGAGCAAGACCTTGAAGCCCTGGCTTTCGAGCGCCTGGGCGATGTTGCGGGCGTCCTTGATCGCCTGCCCCAACCGCGGCCAGCCCTCCCGATAGTCGTCGATGCCGATCACCAATGCGTAGGACTTGGAGTAGAGCTCGACCTCGGCCTCGACCGGCGCGTCGGCGGCGGCGCTCGCCCTGACCGGCACGGTCAGCCCGCGCGACCTCCCGGCCTCGGCGGCGGTTGCCGCGAGGCCGAGCCCGGCCAACACGGCCGCGACGACGATCCAACGGCGTAAGGTAAACATCCGGGTTCCCTTTCGGTCGCGCCAGATGGTGCAAGCCTTCGGACCCCGAGTCAATTTGGCCCCGTTCGACGCGGCTCTCCCGCGGCTGCTAAGGTACGGCCCACGACATTCGATTCCGCGGGGAGGGCGCCGATGTCCGGCAAAAAGACCGAGATCATCGCCAATATCGACCGGCTCGACCGGTATCTCGACCAACACGAGCTCAGGGCGGTGGTCGCGCGCTCGGGGCAGAATTTCACCTACCTCGCCGGGTTCGCCTATCCCGGCACGCTCGCCCGGCTGCTCGACCTGCCCGACTCGGACCGCGGCGTGATGGTGGTCTGGCCGCGCGAGGGCGAGCCGGTGTTGATCGTCAACCTGACGGCGGCCGGGCTCGCGACACGGGATTCGTGGGTCACAGAACAGGCGCTCTACGAGGGCTACGTCGAATCGCCCTACGCCAAGCTCGCCGAAGTGCTGGACGGGATGGGCCTCGCCACGGCGAGGGTCGGCTTCGAGAAGGACTACGTCAGCGCCCGCGACTGGGAATTGGTCCAGCAGGCCCATCCCAACATGACCATGGTCGACTGCACCCGGGTCATGGACGAGGTGCGCTGGATCAAGACCCCTGGCGAGATCGAGCGGATCAAGCGGGCGGCCGACCTGCTCGACGACGTCTATCTCGATGTCTTCTCGAAGCTCCGGGTCGGCGACACCGAACGCCACGCCCACAGCCGCGTTATCGCCGAGTGCCTGGAGCGCGGGTGCAACTGGGCGCACGGCATATTGCGCGCCGACTCAAACCACATCCCCTATGCCGGCGAGAGCGACGTGGTCTTCCAGGCCGGCGACCTGATGCAGACCGATTACGTCGCCTATCTCGACGGCTATCCCGGCCACCAGTCGCGCAACGTGATCTTCGGCGAGCCGACCGCGGAGCAGATGGGCAAATACAATTCGGTCCGCGACATCTACCGCGCCACGATCGACCGCTGCCGGCCCGGCGCCGTGGTCGCCGAGATCTACGATGCCACGCTCGCGGCCTTCAAGGCGGACGGCTGGAAGTTCGAGTCCCTCTTGATCGGCCACGGCGTCGGCGCCTGGTGGCACCAGCAGGAACCGATCCTGCGGCGCGGCAGCGAAATTGTGCTGGAGGAAGGCATGGTCCTGGCCTTGGAGCCGCATATCGGCCACTGGCACATCCAGGACATGATCGTGGTCCGGGCCGACGGGCCGGAGCTGCTGTCTGACAAGTTCCCGACCGACGCGCCGCTAGTGGTCGCCTAGGCTAGACCTAGCCGGCGGACTTCCGGATCACGACTTTCAGCGATTGCTTCGCCATCATGCTGCGGAGTGCCGCCTCGACGCCGGCGATCGGTTGCTCGCCGGTCAGCAGCAGATCGGCCTTGAAATCCGGGTCGGCGAGGAGATCGAGCGCCCGGCGCACGGTTTCCGGCCGGTGATGGTAGACGCCCTTGATGGTGAGCTCGCTGTAGTGGACCAGATGGGTGTCGAGCGGGATCGAGGTCCCGGGCTCGCAGCCGCCGAACAGGTTGACCAGGCCGCCGGGCCGGACCGCCTCGATGGCGTCCTGCCAGACCTCGGGCACGCCGGTCGCATCGACCGCGATCCACGCCCCCTTGCCCTCATCCGTTTCGGCCCTGAGCTCCGCCGCCCGACCGCCACCGCGCTCGATCTCCAGGGTCTTGGCCGCACCCAGCGCGCGGCCGACATCGAGCCAGCTTGGGTTGGGATCGGCGAGAATGACGCGGTGGCCTTCCCGCGCCATCGCGGCGACGAATAGCAAGCCGATCGGCCCGCCGCCCATGACCAGGACCTCGACCGGACCCTCGGCGCCGTAGCGCCCGAGATCGCAGGCGTCGATGCCGTGCAGCACGCAGGCGAGCGGTTCGGTCAGCGCCGCCCGCTCGAACGGCAAGCCGTCTGTAATCTTGTGGGTATTGCGCTCGACGAAGCGCCCGGGCACCAGCAGGTACTCGGCAAAGGCGCCGTTCAGGTAGTGCAAATCCTCGCACAGGTTCTCGCGGCCGCGCCGGCAGGGCTCGCATATGCCACAGGGCGCCGAGTTGGCGACCACGACCGCGTCGCCGACTTTGAGGCCCTCGACCCCATGGCCGAGCGCCGCCACCCGTCCCGCCATCTCGTGGCCGAACAGGGTCGGCACCTGGAGCATGCGGGGATGGCCGCCGCGCCGGAACACCTTGACGTCGGTGCCGCAGGTGGTGGCGGCCTCGACCGACAAAAGAATCTCGCCGGAACCCGGCATCTCGACCGGAACCTCGCGAATCTCGATCCGCTCGGGTCCGAG
>JASLSL010000084.1 GCA_030743445.1 Alphaproteobacteria bacterium | reverse complement strand
CCCGCGGCGCGACGATGCCGTCGACGCCGCGGAACATCAGGCGCTCGATCACCCAGTCCTGGCGGTCGAAGATGCGGACTAGCGAGGTCAGCCCGGCGAGCCTGGCGGCCCGCGCCATGTTCTCCACCGTCTCGATGTCGGGGCTGCCCTGCTCGGTGTCGATGAAGACGGCGTCGGCGCCGATCCGGCCCAGCGCCTCGACCAGGCTCGGCGAGGGATGGTCCGGGTTGACCAGCATGATGGTCTCGCCGGCCGCGAGCTTCTGTTTGAAGGCGGGACCCATGACGGGGTGTCGGGCTTCGGTCATTGAACGCGGCCTGGGGAATGCGGCCTGGGGGTCCAGGTTCCGGCCTTACTTCGCCGGCTTCCAGTCCTTGGCCATGCGCTCGGCCTTGGCGCGCTCTTCGGCGGTCAGCGCGGCCGCGATCTCGTCGCGCTTCTTGAAGGTATGGGGGACTCCCTTCTTGGCCGCGAGGATCATGAAAATCAGGCCTTGGACGCCGTCCTTGGCGATGCCGATGCCGGCCGCCATGCGCCGGCCGATATTGCGCTGCGCCTTGGGGTAGCCCTGCGTCGCCGCCTTCAGGAACCAGTCCGAGGCCGCCTTCTGGTCGGGCTTGGTGCCGACGCCGTCGCGGTACATCTTGCCGAGGTTGTACTGTGCCTTGTCGAAGCCGTGCTTGGCCGCCATCCGGATCCAGGTGAAGGCGAGGTCGGTGTCCTCGGGCACGCCCATGCCGGTCCAGAACAGCTTGCCGAGCGAATACTGCGATCGGATCAAACCCTGGCCCGCGGCCTTGCTGAGCCAGTCCACCGCGATCTCGAAATCCTGTTCCACGCCCTCGCCGGTGACGTAGGCGAGGCCGACATTGTGCTGGGCGTGGATGTCGCCTTGCGTTGCAGCCTTGATCCACCATTCGATCGCCATGCCGCGATTCTGCGCCACGCCGCGGCCTTCGTCGTACATCACCCCGACGTTGAACTGGGCGCGCGGGTCGCCTTCGGTCGCGAGCGGCCGCCAGGCCGCCAAGGCACCGGCGAAGTCGCCCTTTTGATAGGCCTTCCAACCCTGGTCGAACTCGACCCCCGCGGCGCTCGCCGCACCGCCGAGCGCGCATGTCAGCGCAAGGGCCGCGAATGTGCGAACGATGCGTGACATCAATCCCCTCATCCCCTGCATTGCCATGTTCTCCCCAACTATACCACGCATTCCATGCCCGCCGGTCATGACGATTTCGCCGAGAATTTATTGACCTTCAGGCGCAGCAATTCGATCAATCCGCCGAGCCCGTGCTTGCGTATCACGGCCTGGAATTCCGACCTCTGGGTCACCACCATGCTGACCCCCTCGACGATCACGTCGAGGATCTTCAGGCTGCCCTTGCTGTCGCTCACGCGCCAACCGGCCTTGAGCGGCGGCCCGCTCGGCCGGGCGATCAAGGTCATCACCACCGCATCGGTCTTGCCGGCCCTCTGGGACTTCAGGATCTTGAACGAGTCGCCGGTGTAGCCGCCGAGGCGCTTGGCGTAGGTCCGGGCGACGAATTCCGAGAACAGGTGCTGATATTCCGCCTGCTGTTCCGGGGTCGCCGTGCGCCACGCCTTGCCGAGCACGAACCGGCCGATCCGCGCGAAGTCGAAGTTTTTGCTCAGCAGCACCCGCACTTTTTCCTCGCGCTGCTCGAGCGATACGTCCTGGGCGCGCAGCACCGACAATGCCCGGTGGCCCAGGCTGTCGAGGAATTTCGCCGCGGCGTCCGGTGAGGTCTTGGCCGCGGCCGGCCCCGATATCGAGACAACGGCGGCGAGCAATGCCGGGATGAGCCACCCGGACCTCCTCATCATTGATCCCAACAACACGATCTCCCTGTCGTCGGGTTACCTCCCCTGCCCAGTTGGCGGCCCGACATCACTTTAGGCGCGTATCATATGACGATTTTCGAAGCCTAGACAATCGGTATGCGTAACGCTGGGCGCCGCCGGACGCGTGACATCGTTTCGAATTGCGCTAGGATCGACGCAATCGAAAGGCGGCCAGGGAAGGACGGAATATGGATTTCGGCATCTTCAACGTGATGCAGCAGCGCGAGCGGACGACGACCTCGAAGGAGGTCACCGGCGATGCGCTCTACCTCACCCGGGCGGCCGAGGAGATGGGCCTGACGCGGGCCTGGTACGCCGAGCACCACTTTTCCAACTATAGTCTCTGCCCCTCGCCGCTGATGCTGATCGCCCATGCGGCGGCGATTACCGAGACCA
This sequence comes from Alphaproteobacteria bacterium, assembly GCA_030743445.1. Taxonomy (GTDB): domain Bacteria; phylum Pseudomonadota; class Alphaproteobacteria; order UBA8366; family UBA8366; genus JASLSL01. The sequence goes on along the minus strand of JASLSL010000084.1, from coordinate 1,265 downwards.
TCCGGCTCGGCACCGCCGTCGTGGTGCCCCCGCTCTACATGCCGACGCGGCTGCTCGGCGAGATCGCCATGGCCGACGAGCTGTCGGACGGAAGGCTCGACCTCGGCGTCGGCTTCGGCTACCAGCGCTACGAGTTCGAGCGCTTCGGGGTCGAGCTCGACGAGAAGATGGACCGCACCCACGAGCTCCTCGACATGATCGAGCTCGGCCTCGGCCAGCCGCATTTCTCCTACGACGGCAAGTACTACAAACAGCAAAAGACGGCGATCAACATCCGCCCGGTGCAACAGCCGCATCCGCCGATCTGGCTCGCCACGACCGATCCGAAAAGCATCGAGCGCACGGCCGAGAAGGGCTACGCGGCGTTCTGCTCGTCGCGCTTCGCCAATACCAAGGAACTGGCCCCGATGCGCGAGCATGTGGACGAGTCGTTTCGCGCCGCGGGGCGCGATCCAGACGCCATGACGCTCGGTGTGCTGAGCTACTGCTTCGTCGGCGAGACCAAGGCCGAGGTCGAGAACTACTGCGACAACGCGCGCTACCAGCAACGCCTCGCACGCAGCCTGCGCGCGCGCCGCGAGACCATTCTCGACGACTATTGGGTCGAGGAGAAGCCGTTCGAGAACGAACCGTCGCTCGACGAGATTCAGGACAATATCATGGCCGGCGACGTCGAGACCGTGACCCGGCGCGCGGTGACCCTGTTGCGCGAGATTCGCCCGACCCACCTGACCTGCTACTTTCAGGTCGGCGGCATCGACCGCGACACCGCGCGGCGCAGCATGGAGCGTTTCCTCGAGGACGTGGTGCCGGGGATCGAGCGCGAATTCGGCTGCCCGATCGCCGAGATCAACGTGCCGCAGGCGGCCGAGAGCGCCGCCGCGGACTGACGACGTCATGGCCGACTCTCTCGAAATCGCCGCAGCCAATCTCGACCGGCTGCAGACCATGGAAATCCAGGGCGCGGCCTTGCCCTACGGGATCAAGACCGGGCTATATGCGGCGGCGCGCGAGGCGTCGGATCGGCCGCTGACGCAAGCTGCGGCGGAGCTCCTGGACCGGCCGCCGGCGCATATTGGCATCGTCACCGGGGCCGCGGTGCCGGACCACATGCCGGTGGGCGAGAACGACGGACCCTTGGGGTCGGTCGTGCTGGCCCGGGCGCTGACCCGGATCGGGCATCAGGTCACGATCTACACCGATCCACCGGCCGCACCCCCGATCGAGGGATTGGTCGAGCGCTACGGCATCCCTGTGCCGACCGT
>JASLSL010000083.1 GCA_030743445.1 Alphaproteobacteria bacterium | reverse complement strand
GGCAGCCTGGTCCCCCGGCGTCTCTCCTTGCCCGTGAGTTTCTTGCGCCCGCCTGCGGCCTGGACCTCGAAGGTCTGCAGTATGGTCTCGCACCTGGAATTCCTGTTCCAAGCCTTCGAGGAGGTCGTCGAGTATCACGAGATGGAGAAGATCAAGACCATCGGCGACAACTTCATGGCCTCGGCCGGTCTGATGCGGCCGAACAGCGAGCCATTGCTGTCCGCGGTCAGGTGCGGCCTTCGCATGGCCGCGGTGACCGAGGAATCGGAGCCCAAATGGCAGGTCCGGGTCGGGGTTCATTCCGGTCCGGTCGTCGCCGGCGTCGTCGGTCGCATCAAGTATCAATTCGATCTGTGGGGCGACACGGTCAATGTCGCGGCGCGGATGACCGAGCTCGGAACGCCGGGCACCGTGACCATGTCGCACGAGGCCTGGCTGCAGGTCGAGGGCTCCTGCGAGGGTCGATCGCTCGGCAACCTCGACGTCAAGGGCAAAGGCAAGATCGGCATCGTCGAATGCTACGCGACGCGTTGAGGCCTACAGGCTAGACCTACCGATTTAGTCGTCCCAGACCTTTTCCGGCATCGGCAAGCCGGCGAAATCCTCGGCGGCGAGCGGCTGGTCCGGCGCCACATCCATTCCCTCGAGCACCATCATGATTTGGCGCAGGTGCTGGCCCGGATGCCAGGTACTGCGCTCCATCACCTCGTGCAGCGGCTTGGTGCCGAAATAGGTCTCGACCTCGGCCTGGCAATCCTTGTTCTCGCGTCCGTTCCACCACGCATTCAGGCTTTGGCGCACGCCCTCGCCGTAGGTGGCGATCTGCTCGCCGGTCTGGATATCGGCCGGCGGTTTGTCCTGGTAATAGCTGTAGGTCAACTCGGCGCCCTCGGCGACCTCGACCAGCGCCTCGACGATGCGGAAGATGTGATAGCCGAGATCGCGCAGGCTGCGCGGCCGGTCCTTGATATTCTCGCCGAGCCGATCGTCGGGTATCTGCCGGATGAAGCGCTGGGCCGCCAAGACAATCATGTCGAGCTTGGCGATCAACTCTTCGGGCGAAAGCTGGGGTGAAGTGTCGACCTCGACCTCCAGGAAGTCGGCGACGTCGCCGATCGATTGGGCGAAGACGAACTCCTCGCCCTTCGAGATCACGGGCACCGAACGCGCGCCCAGGCCGTGCAGCAGCGCCATGCCTTCGTCGTCTTCGAGGACGTTGATCGATTCGTGTTCAATATTGTGGGACGAAAGAAACTCTTTCGCGCGCAGGCAACTGGTTCACCCGGGCTGCCAAAAAACCCTGATCGTTTCGCTCACGGCCTCTCCCCTTCCGATGCAGGCTCAGCTTAATCGCCCTGACGGGCCAGGGGCAAGATCAGCGTTTGCGGATCAGCGAATAGACGAAGAACAGGCCTGCGGTGATCATGATGGCGAGCCCGATCAGGGATGGCTTGTAGGATCCGCCGTCCATCATCGAGACAACGACGTCGATAGCGAACGCGACGACGAAGGCGATAACATAAAAGCGCCGCCGGTCGCGTTCGGTCGGTTTGTCGTCTTGTTGCGAATCACTCATGCGTTATCCCGCCGTCGGATCGACCCCGCGCGGAGTTTCAATCATCCATCAGCCATTCGGCAACAGCTTTCGCCCGACCCGACGTCATCGGGTCATCGTGCTCCCGATTGCAAGAACGCCCGGAAGCGCCGCGCGACTTCGGGCGGCTTGATCGTCGGGCGGCCCAATTTCTCGAGGCTGCCCGGCTTGATCCGGGCGTGGATCAGGTGCGGGCCTGGCGCTTCCAGCGCCGCCTTGAACGCCCTATCGAACCCGTCCAGACCGTCGCAGGCGACACCGCCCAGGTAGCCACAGGCGAGCGCGACGCGGGCGAAGTCGACGCCGGCGGAAACCGTCGCCTGGCCACCGGTCGAATCGTGGACGCCGTTGTCGAGGATGACATGGATAAGATTGCCCGGCCCCTGGGCGCCGATCGTCGCGAGCGATCCCATCTTCATCAAAGCGGCACCGTCGCCGTCGAGCACCACGACCGGGCGATCGACGTTGAGCGCGATGCCGAGCCCCATGGCGCTGGCGCATCCCATCGAGCCGACCTGGTAGAGGTGCTGCTCGCGGTCGTCGAGGGTAAAGAGCTCACGCCCGCACTTGCCCGTTGTGGCGACGATCGCCGCATCGTCCGGCACGATCCCCAGCAGCCATTCGAGGGTGGCATGGCGTGTCGGGCGTTCGCCGCCCGTCGTATTGTCGTTGTGTTGTCCGCCCGCCGAAGGCGGCGGAATCGGCTCGTCGAGATCCGCGTTGGCGACATCGCCCTTCGCGACCACGAAAACGTAGGGTAGATCGGTTTCGGACATGGTGTCGCGGGCGGTATCGAGTGCTGCATCAATATTGCTTTCGTGCTTCGGAAAATCCGCCCGGCCGAGCCGAAGATCGTCGATGATTTGCCCGGTGATCTCGCCCATCAATTCATGCTGTGGTTCGTCACCAATTCCGGGCTCGCCGCGCCAAGTCACCAGCATCAGTGTCGGGATCCGGAACGGCCAGTTCAGCGAGGTCAAGGGATTGACCGTATTACCGAGCCCGGAATTCTGGCACATCACCACGGTCCCGCGGCCGGCAAGCCAGGCCCCGGCGGCGATCGCAACCGCCTCGCCTTCGCTCG
>JASLSL010000082.1 GCA_030743445.1 Alphaproteobacteria bacterium | reverse complement strand
CCGAACAACGTTCCCGGTCGCGGCCGGTTGACGCGGATCACCTCGGCGTGAAGGACCTCGAGCTCGATGGCGCGGGCGAGCCCCGTCGCCTCTTCGAGGCGCGCATCGGGAGTGCGAGAGATATTGTCACGGCCGCCGAGGTGCGGATGCACGACGATGCAGCGTTCGCCGCCGTTCGCCTTTCCGAAATTCTTGGTCCCGTTTCGGGAGCTCACGCCCAAGCTATTCCGCGACCGCCTCGACTGCCTCGACTGCCTCTTTGTCGGGCTCAAACAACTGGATCTGGACGGCCGGCATGATCGTCGAGATCGCGTGTTTGTACACCAACTGCGTATGTCCGTCCCGGCGTAGCAGCACCGAAAAATTGTCGAACCAAGTCACGATTCCCTGCAACTTGACCCCGTTGACGAGAAAGATCGTGACGGGTGTCTTGTTTTTTCTGATGTGGTTCAGGAATACGTCCTGAACGTTTTGGGTCTTTTCAGAGGACATGGCTTTTGCCTTGTTGCTCGGCGCGCCGCTCGTGCACGAGCACGCGCAACCGTTGTCTCCGGTCGTTACGGTTTCGGATCCCCTGTTCCCCTCCCTCTGGGTCGAACAGCATCCTTAACGGCGATCAACTTACAGATTCCGCGCCGTGTTGGAAAGCGTCAGGCAGTCGGTGAAATGCCAGGCTGGGCGGCTCGTCCCGAATTCGGCCCCAGCCGGGGGCGTTTTTCGCACGAGCACGCCAATGCAGCCCGAATTGGCGGCGCATGCGAGGTCGATGTCGGCGTCGCCGGCAAACCAGACCTTGTCGCCGCGCTCGATCCCACTTCCGAATAGCGCCATGTCCACGGGGTCCGGCGCCGGTTTATCGCGCGCGGCGTCGGATGCGCCCACGATCCTCGCGAAATACCGGTTCCAACCCAAATGCGCGGCCTCCGTGCGCAGGACGTCACCTTTCTTGTTGCTGACCACGCCCAGATAGAAGCCGGCGTCAGACAACTCCTCCAGCATCCGCCCCGCACCCGGCCGCGGCGCGAGCGCATCCAGGTGAATCGCGTCGAAATGCCGGTAGAACGTCTCGCCGGCGTCGCGCCAGGCGTCGCCGAAAAGCGCCGGAAAACTGTCACGCATGGATTTGCGCACGCGATCTCGCGTCTCGTCGAAGGTCCAAGGGGCATGCCCAAAGGCGACCAGGGTGGCGTTCAGCGCCTCGTGAATCGCGGGCCAGCTGTCGACGAGCGTATTGTCCCAATCGAAGAGGATCGCCTCGGGCCGCAAGATTCCTCGTCCGCGCCGGGGCTAGCTCGCCCGCGCCAGGCGGCCGCGCTCGACGAACCAAGCGACGCAAGCCTCGGCGAGTGCCTTGGTGGAGTCCAGATAGAGTGCGTCGTCGGCGAGCACCACCGGGATTTCGGTGCAACCAAGGACGATCGTCGCCACGTCGCGGGCGCGAAGTCCCGTCGCCGCGTCCTCGAGTAAGCGCTTGGCGTCGTCGAGGTGTCCCGCCTTCACTTGGTCGATCCCGGCCATGACGCGGTCCTCCTGCACACCCGGCTCGGGCACAAGACACGCGAAACCGCGCGTCTCGAGTCGCGACTGATAGATCCCGCTCGTGACGGTCCCGGTCGTTCCTAGAAGCCCCACCGTGGCGCCGCGGAACCCGCGGCGATCCAGCGCCTCCGCCGCGGCGTCGACGATGTGAAGGATGGGCGCTTTCGATCCCCGTGCGATCTCGTCGAACCAGTAGTGTGCGGTGTTGCACGGCATCGCGATGCAATTGACGCCGGCGCGGTTCAACGCGGCGATGCCGTCGCCGAGCATCGGCAGCGGCGATTCCCCGCCGCCCAGGATCGCGGCCGTGCGGTCCGGGACCTGGGGGATCGAATGGACGATCATCGGAAGATGGTCCTGATCCCGCGTCACCGGCATCACCTCGATCACCTTGCGCATGAAATCGACGGTCGCGAGCGGTCCCATTCCGCCGAGAACCCCGAGTACGCCTTTCATGGTCCTTGCCTCCTATCGCAAGGCGCCGGTGCGTTCGCCCTCAGAAGAACTCCAGACGCACCGAAAACAACCGCTCGACGTCGCGGATTGCGTCGGCGGACGCGAACAGCACGATCCGGTCCTTGGACTGGATCACCGTGGCGCCGCGCGGGTTGATCACCTGACCGTCGCGCACGATAGCCCCGATCAGGACGCCGTCGGGAAGGTTCGCTTCGCGGATCGATCGCCCGACGAGGCTCGAGGTTTCCAGCGCGTCGGCTTCGATCAGCTCGCCGAAGCCTTCGCGCAAGCTGTGAACCGAGTGGATGCGCCCCCGCCGGACATGCTGAAGAATGGTCGAGACCGTGATGCTTTGCGGGTTGACGACCACGTCGATCCCAAGTGACGGGACCAGCGGCGTGTAGGTTTGCTTGTTGATCAGTGTGATGGCCCGTTGGCAACCTTGTTTCTTGGCCAACAACGACGACAAGATGTTGGTCTCGTCGTCGTTGGTCACGGCGACCACCGTTTCGGCCGTCGAGGTGCCCGCTTCGTCGAGAATCTCGGGATCGAGCACGTCGCCTCGGATCACCACGGTATTCTTGAGCCGACTCGCCACGTCCTCCGCCCTCTCGAGGTTGTGCTCGATGATCTTGGCGTTGACCCAGGCGAACTCGCGTTCCAGCTCCTCGGCGAGAAAACGGCCGATGTTGCCGCCGCCGAATATGAGAAGACGGCGCGCCTCCGCCTCTTCATGCCCGAATGCCGCCATCGCCCGCGGTACTTGCTCGGTATCGACCACGAAGTACACCTCGTCGCCCGGAAGCATGTGGTCGTCGGCGCTGGGGACCATCGGCCGATCGTCGCGCGACAGCCCGACGATAACGAGGTTGAGATCGGGAAACAGCTGGGTGAGCTGGCGGAGCGGCGTGTGGACGACGGGACAGTCCTCGGAACAGCGGACGCCGACCAGGCGAACCTTGTCATCGGCGAGCGGGATCATCTCGAAGCTTCCCGGAACGCGAAGGCGGCGGGTGACCGCGCGGGCCACCTCGATCTCGGGCGAGATGATCACGTCGATGGGCATATTGTCGCGCGAGAACAAGTTCGCCCAGATCGGCTGCAGGTACGCCTGGTGGCGCACGCGCGCGATCTTGGTAGGGACGTCGAAGATCGAGTGCGCCACCTGACAGGCCACCATGTTGACCTCGTCGGCGTAGGTGACGGCGATCACCATGTCGGCGACCTCGGCTCCCGCCTGCTCGAGGACGCCCGGATGCGACGCGTGTCCCACGAGGCCCTTCACGTCGAGGGTATCGGTAAGGCGCCGGACCAGCTCGGGAGACTGGTCGATCACCGTGATGTCATTGTCCTCGGTGGCGAGATAGCGGGCGATGTTCGAGCCCACTTGTCCGGCGCCGCAGACGATCAGCTTCATGGCAAGGCAACCATTGGGATGCTCCGAGGGTTGGACAGCCGATTCAACCTTCGCCGCGGCGGCGCCGTTCGGCGTTGGGGACGCCGAGGGATTTGAGCTTTCGGTGGAGGGCCGAACGCTCCATTCCAACGAACCCGGCGGTTTTGGAAATATTGCCGTTGAACCGCGTCATCTGGGCGAGCAGGTATTCGCGCTCGAACTGCTCGCGCGCGTCGCGGAGCGGAAGCCCCATGATTTCGCTGCCCTGGTCCCACCGCAGTGCCGTTGGCGTGATCGCGCCGATTTCGGCCGGTAGAACGTTGGTGCGTAGCGGCTCGTTCGAATCGCCGGGCGCCATAATGAGCAGCCGTTCCACCACGTTACGGAGCTCGCGCACATTGCCGGGCCAGTCGTACGCCTGAAGCGCCGCGAGTGCATCGTCGCCGAGGCGCCGCGACGGCTGGCCCAGGGCGATCGCGACTCTGTCCATGAAGTAATCGACGAGAAGCGGAATGTCTTCGCGGCGATCGCGCAGCGCCGGAACGTTGATGGGGACCACGGCCAGCCGGTAAAATAGATCCTCGCGGAAACGTCCCTCGGCCATCTCCTCGGCCAGGTCTCGGTTCGACGCCGCCACGACACGGACGTCGACTTCGACCCGGGTGGTCCCCCCGATCCGCTCGAACGTCTGTTCTTGCAACACGCGCACGATCCGCCCCTGTGTCTCGAGCGGCATGTCGGCGACCTCGTCGAGAAACAGCGTTCCGTCGTGGGCACGCTCGAAGGTGCCGACCTTGCGCGTCCGATCGTCGCCATTACCCGCGGTTTCGGTGCCGAAAAGTTCCGTTTCCATACGATCGGGCTGGATGTTGACGCAATTCAACACCACGAACGGCCCTTCGGCGCGGCGTGAACTGGCATGGAGCAAGCGGGCGACGATCTCCTTTCCGCTACCCTCCTGTCCGGTGATCAGGACGCGCGAGTTGGTGGGCGCCACCCGTTCGATCGCTTGACGCACCTGATTGATGGCCGGAGATTGGCCGATCAAATCGGTCGTAGGACCAGCCCGCGAGCGGAGCTCCTCGACTTCGCGGCGCAACCGCGCGGCCTCGGCCGCGCGGTTGACCACCAGGATCAGGCGCTCGGCCGTGAACGGCTTCTCGACGAAGTCGTACGCCCCTTCCTTGATGGCGGTCACGGCGGTTTCGATCGTTCCGTGGCCGCTCATCATCACGATCGGGACCGAGGGGTGATCTTTCTTGATAGCGCGGAGAAGATCGAGGCCGTCCAGCTCGCTTCCCTGAAGCCAGATGTCGAGAAGCACGAGTCCGGGAACCCGGCCTTCGACATTGTTCAGCGCCTCGGCGCCATCGGCGGCCTCGCGCGCCTGGAACCCCTCGTCCTTGAGAATACCCGAGGTCAGGGTCCGGATGTCCGCCTCGTCATCGACGATCAGAATGTCAAGAGCCATGGGCAGCCGTCCCGGCCCCGTCCTTCAGCGCGCGCGCCATACGCCGCGCCCGGGAACGCTTTTCGTCCTCGCCGTCTTCCGCGGCCGAAGCCGCGTCCGCCTCCTCGGTTCCGAACACGAGCGTCACCCGCGCCCCGCCTTGCGGACGGTCCTCCAGGACGACGTCGCCGAAATGATCCTCCATGATCTTCTTGACGATGGCGAGGCCGAGGCCGGTCCCCTTTTCGCGCGTGGTGACGTAGGGTTCCGTCAGTCGGTCGCGTTCCCGTTCGGGAAGCCCGACGCCGTCGTCTTCGATGAC
>JASLSL010000081.1 GCA_030743445.1 Alphaproteobacteria bacterium | reverse complement strand
GCTGGATGCTGCACAAGCTCGTCGACGTCGCCGGCCGCAGCGTTCGGCCGTTCGTGCATCCCAACCCGTTTGCCAGCGTCAGCCAGGCGCTGTGGGCTTACGACAAGGTCCGTGGGACCACCCTATCGGAGACCTACATGCAAGCGATTGCCGCGGCCGACAACCTGCCGCGAATGTACATGACCCTGAAGGAATCGACCAAAATCTTGCGGCGGAATGGCTGGGGCGCCTGGATTCGAACCAGGAATAAGCGGGTCAGAGCCGCTCGTGATACCGTTTCACCACGCCCCAATCGGCCGGCGGGCCGCTTCTATCACATCGTTACAAGATTGTGTAGCGCGGCGATATTTCGTTTAAGATGAGTCGCCAAGGTGTTTCGGGCGATCGACGCCCGGGAGCGCCGGCGCGCCGACAGGGAGAGGCTTGGCATGGCGACTTACGTCGACCGGCGTTCGAGATCGAGGGCGCGGCGCAGGCGGCGGTGTCACGCGAGCGACAATCGCACCTATGCGGCGCTCGACCTCGGCACCAACAATTGCCGCCTGCTGGTCGCCAGGCCGACCGATGCCGGGTTTCGCGTGATCGACGCGTTCAGCCGTATCGTGCGCCTGGGCGAGGGGCTCGGCGGCAACGGACAGCTCTCGGAAGCGGCAATGGAACGCACGATCGGGGCGCTCAAGATCTGCGCCGACAAGATGCGACGCGATCGGGTCGACCAAGCGCGCAGCGTCGCGACCGCGGCCTGCCGTCAGGCCGAGAACTGCGATGCCTTCCTCGATCGCGTCGCGGCGGAAACGGGGATCGAAATCGAGACGATCTCGAGCACGGAGGAGGCCCGCCTGGCGCTGCTCGGCTGCATGCCGCTGTTGGACGGCAACGAGCCCCATGGCCTGGTGTTCGATATCGGCGGCGGCAGTACCGAGATCGTATGGCTCGACCTAAGCGCCGGGCGGCCGGATATCATCGGCTGCCTTTCGATGCCGCACGGCGTCGTCAACCTCAGCGAGCGCCAAGGCGCCGGCGATATCGGCGATGAAAGCTATCGCAACATCGTCGATGAATTCGCGGCTCACATGGCGGAATTCTGCGGCCAGCACGGCATCGGAGAGGCGGTCGAACGGCGCGAGGTACAGATGCTCGGCACGTCGGGCACGGTCACGACGCTCGCGGGTGTGAACCTCGATCTTCCACGTTACGACCGCGCCGCGGTCGACGGGACCTTTCTCGGCGCGGAGGAGGCGCGCCGGGTGAGCGAGCGCCTGCGCGCCATGGACGACGGTGAACGCGCGGCGCATCCGTGCATCGGGGCCGAACGCGCCGATCTGGTGGTGGCCGGATGTGCGGTATTGGAGACGATCCTGGCGCGTTGGGGCGTCGCGCGGCTCAGGGTCGCGGACCGGGGTCTGCGCGAGGGTATCCTGCTCGAATTGATGAGCCGGGCAGGCAGCGACCGGGTCGCCACGGGCGATGGCGCGACGTAAACCCGGTGGGCGCAAGCCGTCGCGCGCGGCGCGTGTCAGGGTCAAGACGGCCAAGGGCCGCGGCACGTCCTCGACCCGCTGGCTGCAGCGTCAACTCAACGATCCCTATGTCCGCGACGCCCGGCGGCTCGGCTATCGCAGCCGCGCCTCGTTCAAGCTGATCGAGCTCGACGAGAAGCACCGACTCTTGAAACCGGGCATGCGGGTCGTCGATCTGGGCGCGGCCCCTGGAGGATGGAGCCAGGTCTCGGCCGAGGCGGTCGGGCGGCGGGGCCGCGTCGTCGCGGTCGATCTTCAAGCCATCGATCCGATCGCCGGCGTCGAGGTCATCGTCGCGGACGTCGAGGACCCGGATATGGAGGAGCGCCTGCGTGCGGCGCTGGGGGGTCCTGCGGACCTGGTGCTGAGCGATATGGTGGCGCCCGCGACGGGCCATGCGGCGACCGACCACTTGCGCAGCGTGGTGCTCGCCGAGCGCGCCTTCGAGATCGCCTGCGCGGTGCTGGTGCCGGGCGGCGCCTTCGTCGTCAAAATTCTGCAGGGCCGCGACGAGGCGGGCTTCGTCAAGGCGTTGCGCCGGCGCTTCGACAAGGCGGCCCACGCCAAGCCGCCGGCGAGCCGGCGCGCGTCGGTCGAACTCTATATCGTCGCCAACGGCTTCCGCGCGTAATACTCCTTTTCGTAATTGCGCAACACTTAGGATTGCCTCTCCCGTTTGCTCGGCAGGAGAGGCGACCCCGCGGGCGACTTTCCAGGAACCCGGCCGCGTTGTCGCTCCCATGTGATGATCTAGCATCGCGGCGGGGCCGACGCCTGACCTCTGGAAAACCGTCCTGCGTAATGCGGAATTATGAGAGGGAGTACTAAACGATCTCGCCCAACTGCGCCGCGAGAGCGTGGTCGGGAACTTTGGTCAGGTCCTTGTTGATCTCGGCCGCGATCAGGCGCCGGGCCGGCGCGCCTATCGCCGCGCGCAGATCGCCAAGGGTCTTCGGCGGTGCGACGACGACGAGACGGTCGAACGCCTTTTCCGCGGCCGCGCGATCGATAATTTCAGCCATCGCGCGCGCGAATTTCTGTTTTTCGAAGCGGTGCCAATCGACCCGCGGTTCCATGGCGTGGCGCGCGCTATCGGCGCTCTCCACGACACGGCCCGGCCGGTCGGTGCCAAACTCGCGCGTCGGTTTGTTCGGCGCGGTGTATTCGGAGGCCATCGCCGGATGCAACGCGCCGACGGGACCGATCCGCTCGAGAATACGGGCGCGGGCGCCATCGGCAATCAATACCCAAGTGGTTTTCGTCGTTTGCGGGATGATGATGTCTCCTCGATGTCGGCAATTCGTTTCGCCATGGATATTGAAGACGAATTCGCGGCCGCCGCCAATGATACAGGTCAAGGCGGAGGTCGCTCGCTGGGGGCCTTGCGATCGCCTTCCGGTAATTCGCTTGGCAGCGCGCGCGCTATGTGTATAGTTCGCGCAACCTTGGAGTTGGGTCGGCATGAAGATCGAAGACGCGCTGACATTCGATGACGTTTTGCTTCAGCCCGCCGAATCCGCCCTCCTGCCCAACGAGGCCGACACCCGCACACGCCTGACCCGGAATATCGAGCTTGGCATCCCGCTGTTGTCCTCGGCGATGGACACGGTGACCGAGGCCAATCTCGCGATCGCCATCGCCCAGGCCGGCGGCATCGGCGTACTCCACAAGAACCTCGATATCGAACAGCAAGCCGAGGAAGTGCGCCGCGTCAAGCGGTTCGAAGCCGGCATGGTGGTCAATCCGATCACCATCACGCCGGAACGGACACTGGCGGACGCGCTGGCGCTGATGGACCGGCACAAGATTTCCGGCATTCCCGTGGTCTCCAAGCGCAACGGCCGGGTCGCCGGCATCCTGACGAACCGCGACGTGCGTTTCGCCAAGGACCCGAACCAGCCGGTGCGCGAGCTGATGACCAAGCGCGGACTGGTCACGGTCCAGGAAGGGGTCGACCAGGACGAAGCCAAGCACCTGCTGCACGAGCATCGGATCGAGAAATTGATCGTCGTCGACGGCGACCGCCAATGCGTCGGGCTGATCACGGTCAAGGACATCGAGAAGTCGCAGCGGTTCCCCAACGCCTGCAAGGACGAGCAGGGCCGCCTGCGGGTCGCCGCGGCGACCGGGGTTGGCGATGCGGGGGTCGAGCGCGCCGAGGCGCTGCTCGATGCCGGCTGCGACGTCATCGTCGTCGATACGGCGCACGGGCACAGCCTGAGCGTCATCAATTCTGTCGGCGAGGTCAAGCGGATCAGCAACTACGCCCAGGTCGTGGCCGGCAACGTCGCCACCACCGAGGGCGCCAAGGCGTTGATCGATGTCGGCGCCGATGCGATCAAGGTCGGCATCGGCCCCGGTTCGATCTGCACCACGCGGATCGTCGCCGGCGTCGGCGTGCCGCAGCTCACGGCGATCTTCGACACCGTCGCGGCGTGCCGCGAGAAGGAAATCCCGGTGATCGCCGATGGCGGCATCAAGTTTTCCGGCGACATCGCCAAGGCGATCGCGGCCGGCGCCGATTGCGTGATGGTCGGCTCGCTCTTCGCCGGCACCGACGAAGCGCCGGGCGAGGTGCTGCTCTACCAGGGCCGGTCCTATAAATCCTACCGCGGCATGGGCTCGCTCGGCGCCATGGCGCGGGGCTCCGCCGACCGATATTTCCAGGAAGAAGTCTCCGAGCAGCTCAAGCTCGTGCCCGAGGGGGTCGAGGGACGGGTCCCCTACAAGGGCCCGGTCGGCAATATCGTCCACCAGCTCGTCGGCGGCTTGAAGGCGGCGATGGGCTATACCGGCAACGGCACGATCGAGGAGATGCAGCGTAACTGCACCTTCAAGCGGGTCACCGCGGCGGGCCTGCGCGAGAGCCATGTCCACGACATCACGGTGACCCGCGAATCGCCGAACTACCGCATCGAAACCTGACGCGGGGACGGCGGGGCGACAGGTCGATGACGCCCGGCGCACGATGCCAATCGGCAATCGAACTCTTGGACGCGATCGATGGCGCCACGGCGCCGGCCGACCGGGTGATCCGGGGCTGGTTCCGCCGGCGCCGCTATGCGGGCAGCGGGGATCGGGCGGCAATCCGGGCATGGGTCTATGCGGTGCTCCGCCGACAGCGCCAGCTCGATTGGTGGATCGAGGGGCGTGGCGGGCCTGCCGATAACCGCGGCCGGGTCCTGGCGGCGCTGATGGTGGTCGAGGGTTGGTCGGTCGAGGATGTCGGTTCCGCCTTCGACGGCGGACAATATCGCCCGGCGTCGCTCGCGGATGGAGAGGGGGCAATGGTCGCCGCGCTCCAGGGCAGGACACTCGATAATCCGGATCAGCCGGACCTGGTCGCCGCCAACGCGCCCGAGGTGCTGGCCGACGACCTGCGCGACAGCCTCGGCGACGGGATATCGGGTGAGCTTTCGGCGTTTCTCGGCGAGGCCACGGTCGATTTGCGGGTCAACACCTTGAAAGGCGACCGCCAGACCGTCCTTGCGGCGCTGGCGAGGGAGGGGATCGCGGCGGAGGCCACGACGCTTTCGCCCTTGGGCCTGCGTCTTGCCGGGCGGGCGCCGATTACCGGCGGCAACGCCTACAAGAGCGGCCTCGTGGAGCTGCAGGACGAGGGCTCCCAGGTCGTTGCGCTGCTGGTCGGGGCCGAAGCCGGTTCCAGCGTGGTGGATTTCTGCGCCGGGGCCGGCGGCAAGTCCCTCGCGCTCGCGGCGGCGATGGAAAATCGGGGCCGCATCGTCGCCTGTGACGTCGACCGGGCGCGGCTCGACCGCGCGGCGCCCCGCCTGGATCGCGCCGGGGTCGCGATCGTCGAGCCGCGGCTGTTGGATGGCGTTGACGACCCCTGGATTTCGTCCCACGCGGGCGGATTCGACCGGGTGCTGATCGACGCCCCGTGCAGCCAGATGGGGGCATGGCGGCGCAACCCGGAATCGCGGTGGCGCCTGACCGCGGGGGAATTCGCGCGCCTGAGGGCGTTGCAGGTCGACCTGCTCGACGCCGCGGCGCGCCTCGTCAGCGTCGGCGGGCGGCTGGTTTATGCGACCTGCTCGCTGCTGCGCCGAGAAAACGAGGACCAGGTCGCCGCCTTCCTCGACCGCGCCGAGGGAGGGTGGCGGACGGTTCCCGCCGGGGACGCGTGGCGTGAGGCGATAGGCGGTGCCTGCCCCGCGGCCGGGGGTGAGTTTCTCCATTTGACGCCGCGGCAGCATGGCACCGACGGATTCTTCGCCGCCGTGTTGGAGCGTGTCCGATGACTCGCGTTCGCGCCGGCCGGCCGGGCGATGCGCGGGCGATCTCGCATATCTATGTCGAGAGCTGGCGCGACGCTTATGCGGGGATCCTGCCGGACCACGTGTTGCTGCGCATGTCGGAGCAGGGCGAGCAGGCGAGTTGGCGGCGCATGCTGGCGCGCGACGAGTTGGTTCTGGTCGCCGAGAACGGCCGCGGCACGGTCGTCGCTTTCGGGAGTTGGGGCGCGAGCCGGGTCAAGGGTCTCGGCTATAGCGGCGAGGTCTACACGCTTTATGTGCTGCCCGAGCGCCAAGGCCAGGGGATCGGCCAGCGCCTGCTCGCCGGGCTGTTCGAAGCGCTCGGCGCCGCGGGACATAAGAGCGCGGTGATTTGGGTTCTCGCCGACAATCCGTCGCGGTTCTTCTACGAGGCGTTGGGCGGTCGCCGAGTCGCCGAGCGCAACGAGCGTATCTGGGGCGTGGTTCTGCCGCAGGCGGCCTATGGGTGGCGCGGCCTGCGGCTTCGCCCGGAGGGTGTGCGATGACGGTGCCGGCGCTCGGAAATCGGCTGGCGCAGCTGCCGGGTGCGATGTTCGCACTCGACCCGGATGAGGCGCCGCCCGCACCCGGGGCCTATCTGCTGGTTCTGGACTTGGCGCAGCCGCTGAGGCTGCGCATCGCCACGTTGGGGCGGCCGGAGCTGCCGCCAGGACGATACTGTTATGCGGGAAGCGGCCGCGGTCCGGGCGGCCTTAGGGCGCGGATCGGACGCCACGTGCGGCGCGGTGGCCGGATACACTGGCACGTGGACCACTTGGCGCGGGCGGTGACCCTGATCGGATTTTGGGCCGTGCCTGGCGTCACCGAATGCGCGCTCGCCGAGATCGCTCGGAAAATTCCCGGCGCCCGCATCCCGGTCCTCGGGTTTGGCAGCTCGGATTGCCGCATTTGTCCCGCACACCTGATCGTGCTCGATCGGGCGTGACCGGCGCAATCTTTCAATCGGTCCCGGTCAGAAGTGGCCGGGGGGCTGGCCGTCGCGATAGGCCTGGGTCGATGCGCATCTCGGGCAAATCCTGTTGTGCGGCCCCTGCGACTGGAAGGGACGGCTGCACATCAGGCATTTGCGCTCCGTGGTCTCTGATTCCGCCTTGTCGGCGCGTGATTTCATTTTCATGGGCTAAGTAATTAGCGGATAATATTGTCAAAATAATGGCGCGGTTTATTGACTGCCGGGTGGCGCCGAAGCCATCCTGCGGAATCGGAGACCGACCCTATGGCGCCAAATTGGCCGCCCGACCGACCGATCCGGGAGACTTGGTTCTTGCGTCCGATCGGGCCGAATAACGCCGAATAACCCACCTTCGCGGGGCTGGCACATGGATTGCTGCTATACTCTTTACAGGCATTTAGTGCGAAAACTAGAGGCTTGAAATAAAAGGGGAATTTCGGATTACCCGAGTCGATCCGGCAATGATATTTGCAAATTGCAAAGCGATGCCGGGACGCAATCTGCAAAATGCGATGCAAATTGCAATCGACAACTACTCCACTACCGCGGTAATTCCGACCCTAAATTTTGACGCCGAAGCCAGTGAAGCTATCCGGAGGCCTGCACGGGCGTAACAGGTTAGCGGCCAACAGGGACAGCGATCTAAATTGAGGGGAAGAAAATGCGAAAAGTTTTACTCGCTGTTGTTGTCGCCGGATTTGCCATGGCGATGGCCGGCGGCGCAGAGGCGCAAAAATCCAAATATAAGAAGTACACCAAACAGTCTTTAAGCAATCTCTTGCTGTTGTGCGTCGAAGGCGACGAGACCGGCTGCTACTTCTATGGCGGGATGCAGGCCAAGCGCGGCAATTTCAAGGAAGCCCATGACGCTTATTTGATCGGCGCCCAGAACGCCAAATCGCGTGCGGGCTTCGTCTCGATGTTCAAGCTCGCCGGCCTTTACTACAAGGGCAAGGGCGTAAAGAAGGATTTGGTGCAAGCATACCGCTGGTTCGACGTGGTGAAGTCGCGCCAGAAGTCGAAGGATCTCCGTGGTGCCGCTTCAGGCAAGCTTACGGAGATCGAGGATCAGATGACGGCGAAACAAATCTCCCTCGCCAGGGCTTTGGCGAAGACCTGGGCCCACGACGGGGGCAAGGAGACGAAGAAGAAGTAATCAGAGAGTTGCCCGGAGTGCCGCCCGCGCTTCGGGTGCTCGCGCGCCGACCGGTGGGAAATGGCGTGTGGCCTTCCTCCAAGGTCGCAATTGCCAGACCGGCATTGACAAATCCCCTCCCGTCGGTCGGTCGGTTTCATTGGTCGGTGCGCTCTTATTTTCAAATTCCCGGAAACAGACGATGACCGTCAGTCCTCGCCCAGCAGGGCGAGGAGGCGCGCCAGCTTGTCGGCGGCTTCGGCTTTTCTCGCCGCGACGTCGCGTCCCTGCCAATCGTAGAACCCCTTACCGGTCGCGACTCCCCAGTCGCCGTTCGCCACCATGTCCTGGACCATCCCGCAGGGGGTCTGGTTATGGTGCAGGTCGGGGACGATGCTGCGCTGCGCCGCCGCGGTGACGTTGACGCCGCTGATGTCCTTTTGCTCGAGCAGGCCGGTAACGCACATCCTGGGGCCGAACCCCCAGCGCGCGAAGTGGTCGACGTCCTCGACGGTCACGATGCCCTCCTCGATCATGTAATAGGCCTCGTGCAGGATCGCGTGCTGGAGACGGTTGATAAGGAAGCCGATCACCGGCTTGTTGAGGACGATCGAGTGCTTGCCGGTACCCGCGAGCGCC
>JASLSL010000080.1 GCA_030743445.1 Alphaproteobacteria bacterium | reverse complement strand
CCACCAGACCCATCCGGACGAAAACCTGACGGTCCTGGTCGATTACTTCGGCCAGGAAGTGACCGACGCGCTCGCGGTCTGCGAGCGTTTCCCCGAGATGGCGGCGGACGGCAAGCTCTCGTTCCGGCTCGATACACCGGGCGGGCGGTTCTGCGAGGAGCTCGACCCGGCGGGCTCTTACGCGGTGCTCGATCGCAACGTGCCCGACGCCATTCGCGGCTACCGGACCGAGGAAGAGCTTCATCACCTGATCGGCCAGGGGGTTTCGGCGGCGGCGATCTGGCACCTGCGCGAGCGGCTCGACGGCGCCGGTTTCACCGCGGCGAAGATCGTCGCTTCCAGCGGCTTCAGCCCGGCGAAATGCAAGGCGATGGCGATCGCCCAGGCGCCGATCGACGTTGTCGGGACCGGCAGCTATCTGCCGGAGCGTTGGACCGAAACTTATGCCACGGCCGACATCGTCGCCTATGACGGCAAGCCCAGGGTCAAGGTCGGCCGCGAGTTTCTGTTGCGCGACGACGACCGAAAGTAAGGCCGGATTCAATTTACCCCCTCACCCGGCCGCTTTGCGGCCACCCTCTCCCGCGAGGGGAGAGGGTTATTTGTGCAAGCTCGTCGGTAAATCCCCTCTCCCCTGGCGGGAGAGGGAGGGGCCCAGTCGCTCAAGGAGCGGCTGGGAGGGTGAGGGGGATCGAAAGTAACGGTTACTCGCCGTTGTTCTCGGCGGAGATGACTTGGACGAAGTCGACGTCGAGCACCTCGAACATATCGCGCAGCATGGTGCAGGAATCCTTGCCGTAGCGCTTGAGCAGTTCGGCGGCGCCCTCCTTGGTGTCGAGCGCGTCGCGCATCGGTTTGTAGAGCGCGGTCATCAGCTTGTGGAACTCGCGGTCGCCGAATTCCCAATCCTCTTCGCCCATCGGCGGGGGCATCGCACCCTCGATGATCTCGATCGCCCAGTGACGCCGCTTTTCCATGTCCATGAAATAGCGGCTGACATAGACCAGCACGTCGTGGACGATGGTCTCGCCGGTCGAGTCGTTGTAGACCACGTCCCAACTGAACCCGTCGCCATAGGTCGCGCGCAGCCGCCGGATCAGGTCGCGGCAGGCGTCCTCGTATTCCTCGTAGAATTCCGGGCCGAGCAACTGCTGCAGCACCATGATGAAGCCCGGAATGATTCGCCGCGAGAGGTGCTTGCCCGGCTCCGCCGGTTGGCCGCGCGGCGGCATCAGATGGACGAAACTGTTCACCACGATGCGCTCGAAGGGGTACTTGCGTTCGCGCTCGAAGCGCGCGTTCTCGACCGCCTGGCCGCATTCCTCCCACGATTGGTGGTAGTATTCCAGGATCTGCTCGCCGGGTGACGCCTGGAATTCCTGGAAATGCTCCAAGACCTGGTTGAAATTAAGCCGCCCGCCGGTCAGCAGCGCCTTCTCGCGCAGACTGCTCAGGGCGAGATCGGTCGCGCCGTTGACGATCGACCAGATCTTCTGGGTTCCGAAATCCTTTTCGTCGCTAATGTCGCCCGACATCCCTGCCCGTTCCTCCCTCAATCGCACCGGGTGCGCCGATCCCGCGCCCAGAGGCTTGATTCTTGTCTCGGGGTGAGGATAGTCCCAGATGCGGGCCGTTGCCAACGGCCCTTGAATGAAGATTTTCGGGTCTGGACGAGACCCGAACTCGACGGCGGGCAGTCGCCCGGGGCGCGGTATCGATGACCGATCGACTGACGATCACGCTGGCGCAGCTCAACCCTGTGGTCGGCGACATCGACGGCAATGTCGAGCGCATCCGCGCCGCGCGGGGCGAGGCGGCGGCGGCCGGCGCCGACCTGGTGGTGTTCTCCGAGCTCGTGGTCTCGGGCTATCCGCCGGAAGACCTGGTCCTCAAGCCGTTCTTCCAGGATAAGGTCGAAGCGGCGGTGAAGGAACTCGCGGCCGATACGGCCGATGGCGGCCCGGCGCTGCTGGTCACCGCACCCTGGCGCCAGGACGGCATGCTCTACAACGCTGCCCTGCTGCTCGACGGCGGTAAGGTCGTGACCTCCCGGCTCAAACATGACCTGCCGAACTACGGCGTGTTCGACGAAAAGCGGGTGTTCGAGGCGGGACCGATGCCGGGACCGGTGGAATTTCGCGGCGTGCGCCTCGGCGTGCCGATCTGCGAGGATATCTGGGAGCCCGACGTGCCCGAATGCCTCGAGGAATCCGGCGCCGAAATTCTGCTGGTGCCGAACGGCTCGCCGTTCGACACCGAGAAGATCGACCAACGTCTGCAACTGGCGCTCGCCCGGGTCACCGAGACCGGTTTGCCGCTCGCCTATATCAACCAGGTCGGGGGTCAGGACGAGTTGGTGTTCGACGGGGCGTCCTTCGTGCTCAATCCGGATCACACGCTCGCGGTGCAGTTGCCGGATTGGCAGGAAGCGATCGTCTCCACCAACTGGGTGCGCGGCGACGACGATGTCTGGCGCTGCGAGGAGGGCGAGCGCGCCGCACCCAGCGAAGGACTCGAGTCGATCTACCGGGCGATGGTGCTGGGGTTGCGCGACTACGTGCGCAAGAACGGCTTCCCGGGCGCCCTGATCGGCCTTTCGGGCGGCATCGATTCGGCCCTGACCGCCGCCGTCGCGGTCGACGCGCTGGGCGCCGAGCGGGTGCATTGCGTGATGATGCCGTCACCCTACACCAGCGACGAGAGCCTCGAAGACGCGACCGAGGCGGCGAAGCTGCTCGGCGTCAAGCTCGACAGCGTTTCGATCGAGCCGGCCATGGCGGCGTTCGGCGGCATGCTCGATCCGATCTTCGAGGACGCGGACGCCGACACCACGGAAGAGAACATCCAGGCGCGCAGCCGCGGGCTGTTGCTGATGGCGATCTCCAATAAGCTCGGCTACATGGTGGTGACGACCGGCAACAAGTCGGAAATGTCGGTCGGCTACGCGACCCTCTACGGCGACATGTGCGGCGGCTACTCGGTGCTGAAGGACGTCTATAAGACCACCGTCTTCGCGCTTTCGCACTGGCGCAACCAGGAGCACCGCGAGGGACTCCTCGGGCCGGCGGGAAGGGTGATCCCCGAGCGCATCATCACCAAGCCGCCGTCCGCCGAGCTCAAGCCCGACCAAACCGACCAGGACACCCTGCCGGAATACGAAGAGCTCGACGACATCCTGGAGTGTCTGATCGAGGACGAGATGGGGCTGGAGGAGATCATCGCCCGCGGCCACGACGCCGAGACCGTCGGCCGGGTCTGGCGCATGCTCGACATCGCCGAATACAAGCGCCGCCAGGCGCCGCCCGGGGTCAAGATCACCGGCCGCGCGTTCGGCAAGGAGCGGCGCTATCCGATCACCAACACCTTCCGGCGGATCGTCTGAGGCATGCGCATCTACGACACGCTTCGACGGGACAAGGTCGCGTTCGAGCCGCTCGACCCGAACCATGTGCGGTTCTACGTCTGTGGGCCGACGGTCTACGACGACCCGCATATCGGCAATGCCCGGCCGATCGTCGTGTTCGACGTGCTCTACCGGCTGCTGCAGCGGCTCTATCCCGCCGAGGATGGCAAGAAAGTCACCTACGTCCGAAACATCACCGACGTCGACGACAAGATCAACGCGCGCGCGGCCGAGACCGGCGAGCCGATCGCCGAGATCACGGCGCGCACCACCCGGCGCTTCCACGAGGACGTCGCCGCCCTCGGCGCGCTGCCGCCCGACGAGGAACCGCGCGCGACCAACCACATCCCCGAGATGCTGGCGCTGATCGAGGCATTGATCGCCAAGGGCCACGCCTACGAAGCTGACGACCACGTGCTGTTCGACGTGCCCTCGATGGCGGATTACGGCAAGCTATCGCGCCACAGCCGGGACGAGCTGATCGCCGGCGCCCGGGTCGAAGTCGCCCCCTACAAGCAGGACCCGGCGGATTTCGTCTTGTGGAAGCCGTCGAGCGACGACCTGCCCGGCTGGGACAGCCCGTGGGGCCGCGGCCGGCCCGGCTGGCATCTCGAATGCTCGGCGATGAGCTCGAAATACCTCGGCCTCGACTTCGACATCCACGGCGGCGGCCAGGATTTGATCTTCCCGCACCACGAGAACGAGATCGCCCAGAGCCGCTCTGCCCACCCCGAGGCCGGCTTCGCCAAGTACTGGATGCACAACGGCTACCTGGTGGTCGAGGGCGAGAAGATGTCGAAATCGCTCGGCAACTTCTACACCGTCGCCGATCTGCTGCGTGAATTCCCCGGCGAGGCGATCCGCCTGGCGCTCTTGAAGACCCACTACCGCCAGCCGCTCGACTTCACCAAGGGCGGCCTCGCCGAGGCGAAGCAGGAGCTCGACCGGTTCTACGGCGCGCTGCGCGATGTGGCTGGTGTGGTGCCCGGCGAAAACTCCGCCGATGCGGTGGCCGAGGCGCTCGCGGACGACCTCAACTCGCCGCTTGCGATCGCGGGTCTGCACGAGGCGCTCGGCGCCTTGAACAAGGCGGGTGCGGACGAAGCGGCCGGACCGAAAGGCGAGCTGTTAGCCGGCGGCGCGTTGCTCGGCCTGCTGCAGCAGGATCCGGAGGACTGGTTCCGCTGGTCGCCGGCCGGGACGGTGGATCTCGGCGAAACCGAGATCGAGGCGCTGATCGAGCAACGCAACGCGGCGCGGGAGGGGAAGGATTTCGCCGACGCCGACCGCATCCGCGATGAGTTGGCGGAGAAAGGCATCGTGCTCGAGGACAAGGCCGGCGGCACGATCTGGCGACGGGGGTAGGACCCTCACCCTCCCAATCTCGCTTCGCTCGATCGGATCCCTCCCTCTCCCATTAACATGGGAGAGGGATTTTACGTTGCGATGGGATGAATAACCCTCTCCCGCTTGCGGGAGAGGGAGGGGACCGCCGCGAAGCGGTGGGAGGGTGAGGGGCCTACTCTTCCCGGCCTTTCAGCTCGACCGTGTTGCCGTCCGGGTCCTGGATGTAGATCGAGGGGCCGCGGCCGGCCGCCCCGTGGCGGTTCTCGGTCGGGCCGGCCTCGACGCCGTGTTCGGCCAAGTGCGCGCGGATCGCGGCCTCGTCGAAGTCCTCCAGCATCAGGCAGAAATGGTCCATGTTGTGGGCGTCCTTGCCAGGCGCGGCGCCGCCCCGTTTGCCGATTTCGCTGTCGACGGGAACCAGGTCGATCAGCGCCGAGCCGGCGCGCATCTGGTAGAGGCCGGCGGATTCCACGCTGCGCTCGAGCGGACACCGGACGACCTCGCTGTAGAACTTTATCATGCGGTCGATATCGGTCGTACGGATCACCACATGGTCTAGGCCTTGGATCGTGAAGCTCATGGCCGCCCCCTTTCACTTCAGCTTGTAGAGCAATATCCGGTTGTTGTAGGTGTCCGACACCCAGAGCCGGTCACCCAGCACCTCGACGCCCTCGGGCTGGTTGAGGCCGCTCTTGATCTCGCCCGCCGGGCGCAGGTCGCCATCGAGGAACAGAATTCGGTTGTTGTACTCGTCGGCGACGAACACCCGATTGCGGTCGTCGGTGGCGACGTATTTCGGCTCGTGGAACCCGTAGAACGGCCCCTTTAGCACCTTGATGACGTGCAGGCTGCCGTCGAGCACCAGAATCCGCTCGTTGCCCGGATCGACCGTGAAGACCCGGCCTTGGCCGTCGATATGGATGTCGTGCGGCCGGGAATAGTTCCGCCCCGCCACCCGCTTCGAGCGGCGCACGACCCGGCCTTCGCGCAACACGATCACGGTGCCGCGCGAGGCGTTGGTAACGAACACCTCGCCGTCCGGTTCCGCGGCGACGCCCTCGGGGCTGCCCATCTCGGCGGTCCAGACGGCGGCGCGCTCGCCGGCGAGGCCGCGCCCGGTCAAGCGGTAGACGACGATGCGGTCGTTGCCGGTATCGGCGACCAGCAACCGGCCCTCGCGGTCGAAGGTGACGTCGTGGGGTGACGAGAGGTCGCCCTCGCCGATCCGGCCGAGCGTCTCCAGGCTGGCGGGGTCGAGCACCCGGACCACGTGGTTGCCGACGTCCGCGACGTAAAGCAACCGCCGATCGGGCGAGAGCACCAAATCGTGCGGGCGCGAGAAACTGCGGTCGGTCGCCTTGAGCAGCGTTGCCGCATCCTCCGCCAAGGCCGCCGTTGCCGGTGCAGCCACCAGGGCCGCCGCCGTCCAAAGTGCCAAGACCCATCGCATAGGCCGATCTTCCTCCGATCCGGTGGATTTGAAAAGTCCGGCCGTGCCACCCGCTGCTGCTTGAGTATGTCGCGAACCGCAAGCGCAAGCGCTCGCTCTGACGCGACGCCGCCCTGTCGGCAACGCGCTTTGCTACGATTCCTTCGATCCCCCGCGATGGGGTTTCAGCACGAACTCCGTTCGGTGCACGGTCGTCGATCCCGGCAACCGGATATCCGCCTTAATGACGTACATATCCTTCGGCGAAATCCGGAAGTAGTTGCAGTAAGTGATCTTGCCATCGACGGAGGTCGGGCCGAGCGGCTTCCAGAGTCCGGAAAACGCCAACGGCGCCACGCTTGCCGTGACCGCCGCATCGGTGATGCGCTCGCCGGTCTTGTTGTCGAACAGCGCCAGCATCACGTGGTGCATGTCGGCGCCCGGTGGAAGCTTCGTCCGATCGTGCGCCGGGTAGGCGTTCGGGTCGCCCCGAAGCGCTCCGACCGGCATCAGACCCAGATGGACGGTCATGCCGCCGATCACCTGGGAACGCCCCAAATGATCCGATAGGGCGGTCGCTGGAATCGCGATCAGAAAACCCGCTAGCAGGATGCCAAGGATGCCGGTGAGACCAATTCTCGACATGCCTTCTCTCCTCGCCTATCGCGAGCGGAGGGCGGTTGGCTGGCCGGGGACGACCGGGGAACGACTGGTCACCGAGGCGGTTTGCGAAGAAAACATCCTGGGCGCGGAGGGTGACTGTTGTCGCGTCCGGGGCTTGGCGTTGCAATCCGCCTCCGACGCCCCTCTGACGTCTCCGGGACCCCGTCCTCCGCCGCGTGTTGAGCCGTCACCCTCTGAGGCTTGGCTATTTAAACCACGTATGCATGCGGGCCGCCTGCCGCAAGGTACAGCCGGGCGGTGCGACAATCGACCGCGCCCCGCCGTTCGGCGGGCGTCAGCCGGCCAGGATCGCGTCGGCGATCTTCTCCGAGGTCATCAGGGTCGGGAAGTTGGTGTTGGCGCACGGCACCGAGGGGAATAGCGAGGCGTCGACCACGCGCAGTCCCTCGACCTCGTACACCCTTCCCTGGTTGTCGGTGACCGCCATCGGATCGTCCTCGGTCCCCATGCGGCAAGTACACGACGCATGCCAGACGCCGGTGACGCTGCGGCGGATGTAATCCTCGAGCGCGGCGTCGTCGGTCATCAGGACGTCGAGATCGTCACCCTCCGAGATCGCCCGCCGGATCAAGAAGCCCCGGAACCAGGCCGGACCGTCGAGCAGTCCGCCCGCGACCTTGGTGATGATCTTGTTGCGGGTCGTCACCGTGCCGACCTTGCGCACGGTCTCGTTGTAGCTCGACGGAAAGGCGTTGCTCGAGGCGGCCTGCATCTCGGGCGAGGCATGGAAGCCGGCGAGCCGCTTGTAGCAATCCATCAACCGGTCGAGGTCGCGCCGGTCGGAGAGCAGGTTGAACTCGACCGTCGGCTCGGCCTGCCAGTCGGCCGAATTCAGTACCACCTGGCCTTTCGAATAGGACTTGTTGACCCAGGCGAGAATCGTGCCGAGCCGGTCGCCGATCGCGTGCCAGGCCGACTTGGTGACCGAGACCGCGAACATATCGCCCGGCGGCGCGTCGTGCAGGCCCGAGGAAAAGCGCAACCCGACATGGATGTGCCGCCGGGTGATCTCGTTGAGCCGCGCCTCCGGCGGGAGCCAGGCCGAGATCGCGACCGCCGGATGCTCGTGCAGGTTCTGGCCGACCCCGGCGCGGTCGGCCCGCACCTCGATCCCCATCTCCTTCAGGTGTCCCGCCGGGCCGATACCGTTGCGCAGCAGCATGGCGGGCGTGTGAATGGCGCCGGTGCAAATGATGATTTCACGCGCCCGGTAGGTTTCCTCGCTGCCGCCCTGGACCGCGACGACGCCGACCGCCTTGGTGCCCTCGAACAGGATCTCCTTGACCCTGGTGTTCGAGACGATGCGCAAATTTTCGCGCTGGCGGGTCACCGAATCTAAATAACCGATCGCCGCCGAGACCCGCCGGTCGTACACGTTGGAAATGGTGATCGGGAAGTAGCCGTCCTTGAACTCGCCGTTCTGGTCGGCGATGTACTCGAAGCCGGCTTTCTCGAATGCCTCCGCCGCGGCCCGCGCGTAGCCCGGCCACAGGTCGGAGAAGATGCGCCGGACGCCGATCCGCCCCTCCTTGCCGTGGTAGGGGCCGTCGAAGTCCATGTCGCGCTCGACCTTGCGGAAGTAAGGCAGGCACGCCTCCCAATTCCAGCCCTCGGCCCCGGCGCGGCCCCAGCCGTCGTAATCGTTCGGCGAGCCGCGATTGGCGAGCTGGCCGTTGATGCTGGAGCCACCGCCCATCACCCGGGCCTGCTCGTACTGGCGCAGCGGCGGGCGCTCGGGCGCGTTGTGCGGCACCGGCTGAATGTGGACTTTCAGGGCGCCCCATATGTAGTCCGGCTTGAAGTAGGCGACGCCCGGGTAGCTGTCGAGGATGTCCTCCGGCACCCGACCCGGCGGCGTGTCCATGCCGGCCTCGAGCAGCAGCACGTTGTTGGCGCTGCGGGCCGACAGCCGGCTGGCCTGAACGCTGCCGGCCGACCCGCCGCCGACGATGATGTAATCGAAGTCCATCGCGCTCGCCCGTTCTTCTTAGTGGATAAAATCTAACATATGGTACCCATACGATCCCCTATCCCGGTTTCCCGGCAGGAGAGGCCGTGCCGGCGATGCCAAAGCATCGTCAAGCGGTCTCGACGCCCCGGGAAGCCGGGATAGGGGACCCGAAAGGCGGCTTCCCAAGCCCACCGGATGCGTTGCACGATGCTCGTGATGCGATGGCATCACCGCGCATCGCGCGTCTGTCCGGATGAACTTGGGAAGCCGTCGTATGGGTACCATATGTTAGATTCTATCCACTAGCCCGGATTCTGCAGCGTCAGCACGGTGATGTCGCGTTCGGCTCCGGTTTCCTCGACCGCGGCGGCGAAGTCGGCATAGTGCGGCTGCTGGCGGTGGCTGTCGAGCGCCGCCTGGTCATCGTA
>JASLSL010000079.1 GCA_030743445.1 Alphaproteobacteria bacterium | reverse complement strand
GGATTGGTCTGGCCGTGCGCCACCGGCTGGTGGCCGGCGAACAGCTGTTTGCTGATCGCCTCGCGGTCGATCGCGTGCAGCAGCGCGCGCCGGACCCGCCGGTCGCGCAAGATCGGGTTGGCGAGGTTGAGGTCGATGTGCTCGTAGATCAGGCCCGGCTTGTAGAGAAAGGTGAACTTGTCCCGGTGGCGCTTCTCGAAAGCCAGCGCCTGATCGATAGTGAGGCCCAATTCGCCCGCGATGTAGTCGATGCCGCCGGCGAGCAGGTTGGCGGTGATTGCCGCGGTGTTCTCGATCGCGCGCACGACGATGCGGTCGAACTGGGGCTTCGCTCCCCACCAGCGCGGGTTGCGCTCGAAGGCGACGTGCGAGCCCGAGACCACTTCCGTCACCACATAAGGCCCGAACCACAGGCCCGGATTGGTGGTGTCGGTCTCGTAGGCGCTGCGGTTGCGGTACTCCGCCGGGTCGCCGAAATTGGCGCGCTCGATATGGGCCGGTAGCAGTTCCAGCCCATTGATCGCCGCGAAGTCGCAGGTCCGCTTGTTGACGTGCAGCGTGAAGGTATGGTCGTCCTTGACGTCGATCTTGGTGATCCGCTGGAACATTTCGAAGTCGCCGACCCCGGTCAGCTTGTTGCGACCGACTTCCCAGGTGAAGACCACGTCCCGGGTCGTGATCGGCGTGCCGTCGGCCCAGACCGCACGGTCGTCCAGCGTGTAGGTGACGGCGATGCCGGGCTTGCCGTCGGCGGTCTTCTCGTACACCGCCGTGCCGTTCTCGAGGCTCGGCAGTTCCTTGCACAGCATGCAGACGAGCTTCCAATCGCGGTCGTAGACGGTGATCAGGCGGCGCGCCAAGCCTAACAGGTAGGCCTTGGCCAGCATGTTGTCGATCAGCGGGTTGAAGTTGGAGGGGAACTGGCTGATCCCGATCACCAGCTCGTTTTTCGCCCCGGGCTTCGTATCCGCCGGCGAGGCCGTCAGGCTCAGCGCCAGGGCGAGGGCGGCGAGGGTGCGTTTCATCCCGAATATCTCGTGCGAACCGAGTCCATGCGGGCCGGATGTTAGCACTCTTCCTTCGTCGGGACAGGTGTGCGATTTTGCCGGCGCGATGATCACCGTTCCCAATTCCCCCCGATGACCGAAGCGCGCGCCGACGGCCGGCCGCATCTGATCTGCGAGGGCTGGCGGTTCATCCCGCATTCGGCCGCGATCGCCCACCAGTTCCACTGCCTGGAGCTGCTGCGCCGGGTGGCGCTGCGCTTGTCGATCCGCGACCGGGCGTTCCAGGGGCCGTGGGCCCAGGTCGCGGGGCTGATGCCGCAGGCGATGGAGCAGTCGCTGCGCGAGATTCCGGTGGCACCACCAAGTGCCGCGGCGAACGCGGTGGTCCGGATCGAATACCCCCTCGACCTCTTGCCCGCCGGCGACACGCCGACCTTCGTCATGGCCGGCCCCGCCGCCGGATCGTCGTCCGCGATCGGCGTCAAAGGCGGCGCGCCGCTCGCCGAGGCCCTGGCCGGCAATTCGGTGGGCCTGCTGACGCCGTCCGAGTGGTCGCGCCAGGGCCTGCTTGCCGCCGGGGCGCCGGAGGATCGCGTTCATATCGTGCCGCGCGGCTTCGATCCGGGGTTCATGCGCCCGGCGACCGGGGACGAGCGCGACGGATTGCGCGAGCGTTTCGGCTGGACCGACGAGTTCGTGTTCCTCCATGTTGGCGCGCTGACCGAGAACAAGGGGACGGACCTGGTGCTACGCGCGTTCGCCAATCTGCTGGCTCAAGGCCACGAGCGGATACGGTTGGTGGTCAAGGGGATCGACTCGGTCTACCGCTCGGAGGGCCTGCTGGAGATGATGAAAATCCAGTTACCAGCCGACATCCAGCCGGCGGTCGCCGAACGCCTGACCTATATCGGCGGCAATTATGCCTTCGTCGACATGGCGCGGCTCTATCAGTGCGCCGACGCGTTGGTGGCGCCCTATCGCTGGGAGTCGTTCGCGTCGCCGGTCCTTGAGGCCGCGGCCTGCGGACTGCCGGTGATCTGCACTGCCGGCGGCCCGACCGACGAGTACACGGCCGACGCCTTCGCGCTCGAGGTCGCGGCCCAGTTCGACCCGGCCCAGCGCCGTCTCCATCCCGACGAGGCGAGCCTGCTGCAACAGATGACGCGCGCGATCGGCGATCCCGCCTGGTGCGCCGCCGCCGGCGAGGCCGGCCCAGCCCATGTCGCCGGTCTTACCTGGCGCACCGCCGCCGACCGGTTGCTGGAGGCGGTGAGCATAACGGAGGTTTGAGGGCGGCCGCCGGCCGGCTCACCGCAGGCCGTAGCACTCGATGACCTCGACCTCGCCCTTGCCCTTGACCTCGACGCGGCCGAGCGAGCGGCCGTCGCAATCGTTCTCGACCCTGAGCCAGGCGTCGTGAATCATGCAGACCGTGCTGGCGCTGCCGACGCCGGCCATGCGGGCCGCGACGTTGACCGTGTCGCCCCAGACGTCGAACTGGTACTTCTGATCGCCGACCACGCCCGCGACGATCGATCCGATATTCACCCCGACCCGGACGTCCCAATGGGGCTCCAACTCCTTCGAGGCCTGGCCCATGGCGAGCCCGCACCTGACCGCCGACAGCAACGGGTCCGGACACTGCCGTAGCAGGCCGGCGGACGCCATAAATTCGTCGCCGATGGTCTTGATCTTCTCCATGCCGTGCTCGTCGGTGATCGCTTCGAACGCCTTGAACAGCGATTGCAGGTACCCGACCACGACCTCCGGCGAATTCCCGTCGCAATAGCTGGTGAAGCCGACGATGTCGCAGAACAGCACGGCGACGTTGTCGAAGCGGCGCGGCTGCACGGTGCCGTTGGTCCGGAGCTCGTTGGCGGCGGCCGATGGCAGGATCACGTTGAGCAGGTCGTCGGAGCGCTGCTTCTCGGTCTTGATCTGCTGCATGAACGAGTTGCGTTCGTCGCTGAGGCGCTTCTTCTCGAGGCAGGCGCCGAGGCGGGCGCGCAGCAGCACCGGATCGAACGGCTTCGGCAGGTAATCTTCGGCGCCGAGCTCGATGCATTTGACGACGCTGTCCTGCTCCTCGACGCCCGAGATCATCAGCACCGGAACGTCGCGCAGGCGCATATCGGACTTGAGCGCCTCCAGCACGCCGATGCCGTCGAGCACCGGCATCTCGATGTCGAGCAACACTAGGTCGAACGGCTTCTTGCGCAGCATTTCGAGCGCCACTTGGCCGTTTTCCGCGGCCTCGAGCTGGTCGTACCCTTCCTTGCCCAAATGCCGGACGATCAGGTCGCGGTTGAAATCGTTGTCCTCGACGACGAGGAGGGAATAGCTGTTTTCTTTTTCGGACACGATCGGGTTCCCTGTGCCGTTAAGTGGACTATCCGCCGAGCAGCGACGGATCGATCGTCGACCCTGTCAACGCCGCCGTTATCCGGTCCTCGAGCAGCTTGCGCGAGACCGGTTTGGCGACGAAGCCGTGGATGCCGAGCTCGACCGCCTTGCGGATGTGATCCTCGTCGGTATGGCCGCTGATGATCAGGACCGGGACGTCCGGATTCGGCACATTGGCCGCACCGCGGACCTGGCGGACGAATTCGAAGCCGTCCATTTCCGGCATCTCGAGATCGCACAGCACGAGGTCGATGGTGCGGCCGAAATTCTTCAGCGTCGTCACGCCTTCGTTGCCGTTCTCCGCGTCGTAAATCTGCTTCACGCCGATCTCCGTGAGAACGCGGACGATCAATTGCCGCATGAACACTTCGTCGTCGACGACAAGGACGTTGAGGGATGAGAAGTCGGTGTCGGGCATGGCATTCCTACCTTTACAACGCGTTTATATAGTCGGCGACCTGGATCATGGCATCCGGGACCTGCGGCGCGGATTCCTCGATGCCGTCCCAGTCGTCCGATTTGCCCGCGGCTTCGAGCGATTGGCAGAGATCGGCCAGCGCGTTGGCGCCGATCGAGCGGGCGGCGGATTTGAGCTTGTGCGCCGCGGCGCCGATATCGGCCGCCGAGCGGCTGGCGAACGCGGCCTCGATGTCCGCGACGATCTTCTGCGAGGGCTCTATGAACCCCTGCATGATCTCGCGAATGGTATCGGGATCGTCGCCGAACATGGATTGCAGCGCCGCCGGATCGACCACTCCGCCGTCGGCGCTCGCGGCCGCCGCGTCGGTTTCCTCGGGCGCCGGCGCGGGTTCCCCCGCAACCTCCGCCGCGACTTGCTCTACTACCGGCTCGACCGGTATCGGTGGCGGCGGCGCTACGTCCACGCCACCCAAGTCCAGTGCCGCCTCCGCGGTCGCCGGCATCCACTTCGCCAGCGCCTGTTTCAGCAGCGGCATCTCGATCGGCTTGGAGAGATAGTCGTCCATGCCGGCGGCGAGGCATTTCTCGGCTTCGCCTTCGAGCGCGTTCGCGGTGATCGCGACGATCGGCGTGTGGTCGACGCCATCGGCCTCGGCCTCGCGGATCGCCGCCGTCAACTCGAAGCCGTCCATCTCGGGCATATGGCAGTCGGTCAGCAGAATGCTGTAGCGCCCCGATTTCCAAGCCTCCAGGCCCTGCGCGCCGTCATCTGTCATCTCGCACTGGTAGCCAAGGGTGTTGAGCTGGCGCTTGATGACGTCCTGGTTGGTCATGTTGTCCTCGGCGACCAGGATGAGCTGGCCCCTGGCGAGCGCTTCCTCGACCGTCGGCGCCTTGCCGACGCCGATCTTCTCGACCTCCTCTTCGGTATGGACCTCGGGGCTCGCGCGGCCGGCCGCGATGGCGACGCCGTTGAGGAACGCCGAGCGCCGCATCGGATTGGCGTCCATGGCCACGGTGTCGCTCGCGTCGATCGTGGCGTTGCGCTGCCAACCCGACGCCAGGATCACGAATTTCGTCGCCGGCAGATCCGGTGCGCCGCGGACGGCGTCTTGCGAAGCGACCACTTGCTCTTCCGACCAGTCGTTACCGAACACGATGATATCGAACGGCTTGCCGTCGCCGGCCGCGGCGTGTGCGCGCGCTGCGACCTAGTCGATATCGCTTTCGATCTCCGCCTCCGCCTTCCAATGGGTCAGGTAGGTCGGCAGGAATTCCTGCAGCTCCGGAGACGCGGTAACGGCCATGATTTTGAGGTCGTCGAGGTCGCTCTTCTCGATGGCGCTGGCCTCCGCGGTCGTGACCTCGAAAGGCAGCGTGGCGGAGAACGTCGAGCCTTCGCCGTAGGTGCTGTCGACGTCGATCGTGCCGCCCATCAGTTCGGTCAAACGGGTACAGATCGAAAGGCCGAGACCGGTGCCGCCGAAACGCCGCGTGGTCGAGCTCTCGGCCTGGGTGAAGGGCTGGAACAGGTCGGCCAGCGATTCTTTCGGGATGCCGATGCCGTTGTCGGCGATCGAGAAGCGGATCCTCGCCTTGCCGTTCGCCGCGGCGCTATCCAGGTCCGCCCGGATCACCACCTTGCCGCGCTTCTCGTCCGTGTTCTCGGTGAACTTGATCGCGTTGCCGCCGAGGTTGAACATGATTTGGCGCAGCCGCACCTGGTCGCCTAGAACCCATTCCGGAATTTCCGGGTCGATGAAGGCGTAGACCAGCAATTCCTTCTTGGCCGCATTGGGCGCCAGGGTCTGGGCGACGCCGTCGACCGCATCGCGGATCGATATCGGGATGAGTTCCAAGTCGAGCTTGCCGGCCTCGATCTTCGAGAAGTCGAGGATATCGTTGATGATCTGCAACAGCGAAAACGCGGAATCGCGCACGGTCCGCATCATCTGATGCTGATCATCGTCGAGCTTGGTCTGCCGCAGCAGGTCGACCATGCCGACGACGCCGTTCATCGGGGTCCGGATTTCGTGGCTCATCGCAGCCAGGAACGACGACTTTGCCTGGGTCGCGGACTCGGCTTCCTCGCGCAGCGCCTCCGCGCGCTGACGCATCATCTCCGCGTCTTCCATCATGTTGAGCGTCGCCCGCCGCGCGTCGGCGAGGTCGTCG
>JASLSL010000078.1 GCA_030743445.1 Alphaproteobacteria bacterium | reverse complement strand
CGACGCTGACGATGCCGGACGCCGCCGCCAGGACCGCGACGCCGCGCTCCATCGCCTCGATTCCCGAAATTCGAAGATCTGTTCCCTTGTGGCCGTCGTAGGTGAGGGAACCGCAACGGTGATCCTTGTATTCCTTGCTTGGGTCGCGGTCGACGAAGTTCTGGACGTAACAGCCCTCGCGGCAATCGAGCGGCAGCTCGAAGCGCGGCGTCTTCGCCAAGGTTGCCGCCGGCCAAAGCAGCCCCAACGCGATCGTCAAGACAGCAGCGGCGCGCAGTGGTCGGATGACGCGCCGCGCTTTCATTTCGCGTCCGGCAATTCGATCAGCCGGATGGAACTACCCTTCGCCGTCATCGCCAGCCGCCCGTGTTTCAGCGCCAGCGCCTGTTCGCCGAACAGCTCGCGCCGCCAACCCCTGAGCGCCGGCACATCGGCCTCGTCGTCGGCCGCGATCTGCTGCAAATCGTCGACGTTGGCGACGAGCCGCGTCGCGACATGGTTCTTCTCGCAATTGTGCTTGAGCAGCGTCTTCAGCAGGTCGGTCAGCGGACCGACGCCGTTCGGCACACGCTTGCCTTGCAGGGGCCGGGGCAGCTCGTCGCTGTCGAGCTCAGCACCCCGCTTCACCGCCTCGATCAACCCTTCCGCCATCCGGCCCTTGGCGAAGCCCGCGAAAATGCCGCGGCTGCGGGTCAATTGCTCGGGGGTCTCGGGCGCGTGCGAGGCGACGCCGAGCAGGGCGTTGTCGCGCAACACGCGGTTGCGCGGCAGGTCGCGTTGCTGCGCCTCGCGCTCGCGCCAGGCCGCGACCTCGCGCAGGATGCCGAGAAAGCGCGGATTGTTGCCGCGGCTCTTGATGCGCCGCCACGCCAATTCGGGATCGAGCCGGTAGGTCGCCGGGTCGGTGAGGATCGCCATTTCCTCTTCCAGCCAATGCGCCCGGCCGGACTCCTCCAGGCGTTCGGCGAGCGCCTCATACGCGTCGCGCAGATGGATGACGTCGGCGAGCGCGTATTTGAGCTGCTTCTGCGACAGCGGCCGGCGCGACCAGTCGGCGAAGCGCGAGCTCTTTTCCACTTTCACGCCCAGCAACTTGTCGACCAGCCGGTCGTAGGCGACCTGGTCGCCGAACCCGCACACCATCGCCGCGACCTGGGAGTCGAAGATCGGCGCCGGCACCGTGTGGTCGCGATGGAAGAAGATTTCGATGTCCTGTCGCCCGGCGTGGAACACCTTGAGGATGTTCGGGTCGGTCAGCAATGCGTCGACCGGCGTCAAATCGATCCCCGGGGCGAGCGCGTCGATCGCCGCGTTCTCCTCGGGCCCGGCGATCTGTACCAGGCAGAGGATTGGCCAGTAGGTTTTCTCGCGCACGAACTCGGTGTCGACGGCGATGAAGGATGCCTTCGACTGGCGCTTGCAGAATTCGGCGAGTGACGTGTTGTCGACGATGGGCTCGATCTTCATGGCCGACAGGCATACACGGAATCGCCGCCGTGGTGAAGGGCGGGGTTGACAACAGAGCGTGGCCGCCGCCACCTCTGGCCCCGGGCGGGGATCAGGGGGAGCGAGGAAAATGGAACAGCGTGTCACCGAGTTGGAGTCGCGTCTGGCGCACCAGGAACGCATGATCGAGGACATGAACGAGGTACTGGTGGCGCAGCGCGAGACCGTCGAGCGGCTCGAGCGCGAGCTCGATGCGGTGCGCGGCTATCTCCGCGACCGGCGAGGACAAGACAGCACGTTCGAGTGACGCCGCCTCGCCTTGACAAGCGGGTGAATCCGTGGCCTTTCCGCGGCTGAAATTCGAGGCCCGCCAGGCGGGTCGCCCAACACCGGAAACCGCTATATGCACGCCTACAGGACCCACAATTGCGGCGAGCTGCGGCCCGAGCACGCCGGGACCGAGGCGCGCCTGTCGGGCTGGGTTCACCGCATGCGCGACCACGGCAACCTGGTGTTCGTCGACCTGCGCGACCATTTCGGCCTGACCCAATGCGTGACCGACGTCAGCAGCGACATCTTCAAGGCGGTCGAGGGGCTGGCCAACGAATCGGTTATCACCGTAACCGGCATGATCGAGCGCCGCAGCGACGACACCGTCAACCTGGAGCTGCCGACCGGCGAGGTCGAGCTCCGTATCGCCACGCTCGAGGTCCAGTCCGAGGCCGAGCCCCTGCCGATGCCGGTCAATCAGGACGCGGGCTATCCCGAGGACATTCGCCTCAGCTACCGGTTCCTGGATTTGCGCCGCGAGGCCCTGCACGCCAACATCATGCTGCGCGCGGCGGTGATCGCCTCGATCCGCCGGCGCATGGTCGAGGCCGGCTTCACCGAGTTCCAGACCCCGATCCTGACGTCGTCCTCGCCCGAAGGGGCGCGCGATTTCCTGGTGCCGAGCCGGTTGCATCCGGGCCAGTTCTACGCCCTGCCGCAGGCGCCGCAACAGTTCAAGCAGCTCATCATGATTGCCGGGTTCGACCGCTACTTCCAGATCGCGCCCTGCTTCCGCGACGAGGATGCGCGCGCCGACCGCTCGCCGGGCGAGTTCTACCAGCTCGACTTCGAGATGTCGTTCGTCACGCAGGACGACGTGTTGGAGGCGATCGAGCCGGTCCTCGCCGGCGTGTTCCAGGAATTCGCCGACGGCCGACAGGTGACCGAGCCGCCGTTCCCGCGCATCCCGTTCGACGAGACGATGCTGAAATACGGCAGCGACAAGCCCGATTTGCGCATCCCGCTCGAGATCACGGATGTGACCGAGGCGTTCCGCGGCTCGAACTTCGGTATCTTCGCCAAGGCGGTCGACGGCGGGGCCGTGGTCCGCGCGATCCCGGCGCCGGGGGCGGCCTCGCAGCCGCGCAGCTGGTTCGACAAGCTCAACGATTGGGCGCGCGAGGAGGGGGCCGCGGGTCTCGGCTACATCGTCTTCGAGGACGGCGGCGGCAAGGGTCCGATCGCCCGCAACCTGGAGGACGAGCGGGTCGCGGCGATCGCCGAGATCACCGGCCTCGGCGACGGCGACGCGGTGTTCTTCGCCTGCGACAAGGCGATGGCGGCGGCGAAGTTCGCCGGTTTGGTGCGGCTCAAGATGGGCGAGGATTTGGAACTGGTCGAGCCGGGCGTCTTCCGCTTCTGTTGGATCGTCGACTATCCGATGTACGAGGCCGACGAGGAGACCGGCAAGATCGAGTTCAGCCACAATCCGTTCTCGATGCCCCAGGGCGGGCTCGAGGCGCTGGAAGGCCAGGACCCGCTCGAGGTCAAGGCGTGGCAGTACGACATCGTCTGCAACGGCGTCGAGCTGTCGTCGGGCGCCATTCGGAACCACCGCCCGGACATCATGTACAAGGCGTTCGAGATCGCCGGTTATACCCCGGACGAGGTCGAGACAGAATTCGCCGGCATGCTGAACGCGCTGAAGTTCGGGGCGCCGCCCCATGGCGGCTCGGCGCCCGGCATCGATCGCATCGTCATGCTGTTGGCCGACGAGCCCAATATCCGCGAGGTCGTGGCCTTTCCGATGAACCAGCAGGCCCAGGATCTGATGATGAAGGCGCCGTCCGAGGTCGACCCGGCGCATCTCAAGGAGCTACACCTGCGCGTCAGCCTTCCGCCGCAGGAAAAGAAGGAAGAGGGCGAGTCCTAGCATTGCTCGACCCTAACCCGCGGTGATCTGGTCGGGGGCACGGCGGACTTTCTCGCGATACATCTTGGCGTCGGCCCGTTGGTAGATCGCGCTCGCCTCATCGCCCGGCCCATAGCATTCGACCCCGACGCTGCCGCGCACCTGGATCGCGCGGTCGCGCCACGGCACGACCATCTGGTTCAGCAGTTTGTCGAGTGCCTTGGCACGCTCACTCGCCTCTTCCCAGCTCGTACCGGTCATCAGGATCGCGAACTCGTCGCCGCCAAGCCGTGCCGCTTCGTCGCTGGCGCGCACGTTGAAGCACAGAATGCGCGCCACGGTGGCGAGCACATGGTCGCCCGCGGCGTGGCCGTAGGTGTCGTTGATCGCCTTGAAGCCGTCGAGGTCGATGATCAGCAGCGCCCCGGTCTCGTCATAGCGCCGCGCCCGGTCCAGCGCCCGGCGCATGACCTGGACGAAGCCGCGGCGGTTCAAGAGCCCGGTCGCCGGATCGGTGATCGACAGGCGCTCCAAGCGGCGCAGCTCGACCTCTTGGCGCGTGATAAGCTGCTGCGCGCCGGCCAACGCGTCGAGCGTGCGGCCCAGCACGGTCCGCAGGACGTCGTCGGGCAGACTGTCCGGGTCGATACCGGTCAGCCACGCATCGTTCGCGGAGTCGACCGGGACCGGCAGTGTCGCCAGGTTGCCCTGATCGTTCGACGGAATGAAGCTCATGTTCATGGTGCGATCCCTATGGCGAACAAAGTTTGTTGTCGTTGTGCGGTAAATAACCGCAAGGGTCGTGCCATGCGCCGGCCGGCGATTCCCGTGGCTCAGCGGCGATTCTTGGGTTAACGGAGGGTTAACGACCGGCGGCCCGGAATCTTCTGCCGAGGGCGGCCGGAATCTTTTGCCTGTGGTTAACTTTTGAGGGGCGAAGCAGCCGAAAATTTAATTTTTCATCGTCATCCCGGGCGGCGCGCAGCGGCGACCCGGGACCCATTCCGTCATTCCCACGAAATAGCTCGTTCGGCCGGGATGACGTGTAAAAAGAACGGGCGCCTACGCCACCCGGTCGCCCGGTTCCTGGCCGGCGAAGTAGGCGTCGAGGTTGTCGAGCGCGCGGAATCCCATCGCGTTCCGGGTCTCGAGCGTGGCGCTGCCGATATGCGGCACCAGCAAGGCGTTCTCGATCTCGAGGTAGCGCGGATCGATGTCGGGCTCGCCCTCGAAGACGTCGAGGCCGGCGGCGGCGAGCTTGCCCGACTGCAGGGCCGGGATCAGCGCATCGTCGTCGACGATCGTGCCGCGCGCCGTATTGATCACGATCGCCCCGTCCGGCAGCAGCGCGATGCGCTCCGCGTTCAGGAAATGACGGGTCTCGGGCGTCGCCGGGCAGTTGATCGACAGGAAGTCGATCCCAGGCAGCATCTCCTCGGCGTCTTCGTGATAGGTCGCGCCGGCCTCCAACTCCTGCGGCAGGCGGCTGCGGTTGCAGTAATGGATTTCCATATCGAAGCCGCGGGCGCGTTGGGCGACCGCGCGGCCGATACGGCCCATGCCGAGGATGCCGAGCCGCTTGCCGGTGACCTCGGTGCCGAGCAGCTCGGTCGCGACCCAGCGGCCCCAGCGGTTCTCGCGCAGCATCGCCGCCGACTCATGGGCCCGCCGCGCCGCGCCCAGCAGCAACAGCATCGCCAGGTCGGCGGTGGCGTTGCTGAGGACGTCCGGCGTGTTGGTGACGACCAGGCCGCGCGCCTTGGCGGCTTCGACGTCGATATGCTCGTAGCCAACGGAAAAAGTCGCCAGCGCCTTCACCGACTCCGGCAGGGCGGCGATCACCTCGGCGTCGAAGCGCTCGGTCGAACAGGTCAGGATCGCGTCGGCGCCCGCGCTCCTCTCGACCAGCGCCGGGCCGTCGTACTGCACGTCGTCCGGGTTGAGAATCGCCTGGTAGTCGCGGGCGGCACGCGCCTCGATGTCCGGCGGCAACAGGCGGGTGACGAGCAGTATGGGATTTTCAGCCATGTCCAATTCTCTCCTCGACCGGTGGCCCGAACGTTTCAAGCCGCGCCCCGGCATGACATAATCGGCAAACAATCATGACAAGCCAAGCCCCCGGCGCCTCGCCGCCGCGAACCTACAACCTCGCCCGCTTCCTCGGCGCGGCGTTGGCGCTATGGTTGGCGCTTCCGGCCGGGTCCCTCGCCGCCGGGATCGACATCGCGCCGCACCGGGCCGCCTACGTGCTGAAGCTGAAATCGGCCGCCCCCGGCAGCAACATCGTCGAGGCCACCGGCGGCATGATTTACGTCTGGGCCGATACCTGCGACGGCTGGGCGGTCGAGCAGCGCTATATGCTCCACGTGGTCCGCCGCGACATGCCCAGGATCGAGATGAACGCGACGTCGGTGACCTGGGAATCGAAGGACGGGCTGCGGTACCGGTTCAACGTGAAGCGTAAGCGCAACGGGAAATTGACCGCCGACGTGCGCGGCGAGGCCAAGTTGCCGGCCACGGGAAAGCCGGGCAGCGTCCGCTTCGACAAGCCCGAGA
Source organism: Alphaproteobacteria bacterium (assembly GCA_030743445.1). Lineage (GTDB taxonomy): Bacteria > Pseudomonadota > Alphaproteobacteria > UBA8366 > UBA8366 > JASLSL01. Next base: position 15,605 of record JASLSL010000078.1, on the reverse strand, counting down.
CCAAGATTCTGAAACTGCCGGCCGGGACCGTGTTCCCGACCATGCACACCCTGAAGCTGATGAAGAAGGCGTTGGCCGGCGGCCGCATGGACCGGCAGCTGATGTTCGACGGTTCCGAGGTCGAATCCTCCAACCCGGTCAGCACCTTCATCCTGCCGCCGCGCGAGGGACCGAAGGACGCGGTGCTGAAGCCGCTCGGCCCGATGCCGGTGCGCCGCATGAACCTCGCATTTTTCGACCCGGCGAGCGGCGCGGCCGAGCCCGAATTCGAAATGTCGATCGACATGCAGGACAACGGCGTGGTGCCAAGGCTGCTGTTCGACTATGGCGATTTTCAGGTCACCGGGACGATCGCCAAGATCGAGGCTTTGGCCAAGTCCGGCTGCTAGAGCATAATCCGATAATATTGACGCATTCCGGTCAGCTGGCGCGCTGCTTCTCTGCCGTATCCTGGGAAAAGTCCGGCCCGAACAGATCCGGCGGGTCCGCCTCCTCGCCATCGGTCAGGCCCGATGCGCCGACCCCGATCAAACGGAACGACGGCCCGACCGCCTCGCGCTCCAACAGCGCCCTCGCGGCCTGATAGATCGCCTCCGCGCGCTGGGTCGGGGCACCGATTTGCCGGCTGCGGGTCAGCAACTGGAAATTCGCGCGCTTCAGCTTGAGGGTCACCGTGTTGCCGGCGAGTCCCTTGCCGGCGAGCCGCCTGGCGACCGTTTGGCACAATGGCTCCAGCCGTTCCGCCAACAGCGCCGGATCGCTGATATTGGTCTCGAAGGTGGCCTCCGCCGAGATGCTTTTGGTCGGCGCGTCGGGGACTACGCGGCGGTCGTCCTGGCCGCGCGAGAAATGGTAGAGCCGGCTGCCGATCGAGCCATAGCGCGCGACCAGATCGCGTTCCTCGATCGTTTGCAGCTGTCCGATGGTCGAGATGCCGTGGCGCCTGAGCTTCGACTGCAGCGCCCGGCCGACGCCCCAGATCATCCGCACCGGCTTGTCGGCGAGGAAGCCCAAAGCCTCGGCCCGGCCGATCGCGGCGAACCCGCGCGGCTTGTCGAGGTCGGAGGCGACCTTGGCGAGGAACTTGTTGTAGCTGAGCCCGATGCTGGCGCTGACGCCGACGCGGTGCTCGATGCGTCGGACCAGGGCGGCGAGGATGTGCGCCGGGCTGACCCCGTGCCGGATGCCGACCGCGGTGTCGCCGAGGTCGAGGAACGCCTCGTCGATCGACAACGGCTGCACCAACGGCGTCACCTCGCGCATCAGGACGCGGATTTCCTCGCCGACCTGCTTGTATTTCGCCATATTCGGGCGGATCACGATCACGTCGGGGCAGGCCTCGCGCGCCTTGAACATCGGCATCGCCGAATGCACCCCGTACATCCGTGCGACGTAGCAAGCGGCGGCGACAACCCCGCGCCGGCCGCCGCCGATGATCACCGGTTTGTCGGCGAGGCTCGGGTCGTCGCGCTTTTCGACCGACGCGTAAAAGGCGTCGCAGTCGATATGGGCGATCGCCAGGTCGTCGAGCTCCGGATGGCCGACCAGGCGGGGCGAACCGCAGGCGCTGCATCGGCCCTCCGTCGGCGGCTCGTCGAACCGCGCCAAACAGTCACGACACAGAGTTGGGCAGGCGTTCACGCCTCGCCTTCCCTGGGCCACAACCAGGCCGCCCCTCTGACGCCGCTCGAATCGCCGTATTTCGGCGGCGTCAGCCGGGTCTCGACCCGGTCCGAGAAGACCCACTGGGACCACATCGCCGGCACGTTATCATAGAGGCGCTCGACGTTCGACATGCCGCCGCCGAAGACGACGATCTCGGGATCGAAGAGGTTTATCACCGTCGCAAGGGCGCGGGCCAGGCGGTCCTCGTAGCGCCCCAGGCTGGCCTCGGCGGCCGCATCACCGGCCGCGGCGCACTCGGCGATCTCGTGCGCCGCCAGGGTCTCGCCGGTGGCCGCTTCGTGCTGGCGCGAGAGACCGGACCCGGAAATGAAGGTCTCGATGCAGCCCTGCTTGCCACAGGTGCACTCGAGCCCGGGCCGTTCGTCGTCCCGGGGCCAGGGCAGCGGATTGTGGCCCCACTCGCCGGCGATGGCGTTGGCGCCGGCGATCACCTGCCCCCCGATCGTCAGTCCGCCGCCGCACCCGGTGCCGAGGATGACGCCGAATACCGATGCGGCACCCACTGCGTTGCCGTCGACCGATTCCGAGAGCGCGAAACAGTTCGCGTCGTTCATCATACGGACTTTCCGCCCGAGCCGTTGCTCAAGGTCGCGATCGAAGAATTGTCCCTGGAACGGCGAGTTGTAGGCATTCTTGACGCGTCCGGTAGCCGGCGAAATCGTGCCGGGAATACCGAAGCCGAGCGGACATTGCCGGTCGAGCTCGCCTTCGATGTCTCGGATCAATTCGACGATGGCGTCGCACGCCGCATCGTAGTCGCCGGACGGCGTGGCGATGCGGCGGCGGATGGCGATTTCCCCGTCATCGCCCAGCGCCGCGGCCTCGATCTTGGTACCGCCGACATCGACCCCAATCCGCATCACGCGCGTCCTCGATACTGCTCACAGCATTGTTCCATGACGTTAACTAATTATGCTAGGAAAGGTGCCTATAATTAAGATGACGCAACGGGGCGGCCGCTTGGCCACCCGCGATATTGCGTTGCGCGTACGGCCCACTGGGGGAGCGTCGCCCGAATGGCGAAGAAAATTCTGATCGTCGAGGACAACGAGCTTAACATGAAGCTCTTCCACGACCTGCTGGAGGCAAAGGGCTACGACATCCTTCAGACCCGGGACGGCATGGAAGCCTTGAAGCTGGCGCGCCAAGAGACCCCCGACTTGATTCTGATGGATATTCAACTGCCGGAAGTTTCCGGACTCGAAGTGACCAAGTGGTTGAAGGAAGACGATAACCTGAGGGCAATTCCGGTGATCGCGGTGACCGCCTTTGCCATGAAGGGCGACGAAGAGAAGATTCGTGAAGGTGGTTGCGAAGCCTACATCGCCAAGCCGATCTCCGTGTCGAACTTCCTGGAGACGGTTGGGAAGTTCCTGAGTTAGGCGGTCATGACGGCTCGCGTACTCGTTGTCGACGACCTGCTTCCCAACGTCAAGTTGCTGGAAGCGAAGCTGACCAATGAATATTTCGAAGTCATCACCGCGACCGACGGTCCGGCGGCAATCGAACTCGTCAAGTCGCAGAGTCCGGACATCGTCCTGCTCGACGTCATGATGCCGGGCATGGACGGATTCGAGGTCTGCCAGGCGATCAAGGGCGACCCGAAGTCGATGCACATCCCGGTGGTCATGGTCACCGCCCTCTCGGACGTCGCCGACAGGGTGCGCGGGCTCGAAGCCGGCGCCGACGATTTCCTCACCAAGCCGGTCGACGATACCGCGCTCTTCGCCCGGGTCCGCTCGCTGGTGCGTCTGAAGATGCTGATGGACGAATGGCGGCTGCGCGAGCAGACCTCCGAGCAATTCGGTGTCCTGTCGGAGGAAACGCCGATCATGCTGGAGGACGCGACGCGCGCCCGCGTGCTGATCGTCGAGGACAACGAGATCAACGCCCGGCGGCTGCGCTCGGTCCTGAAGGGGGACAGCCACGCGATCACGCTGGAACCCTCGATAGAGGCCGCGTTCGACCTTGCGAAAACAGCCGAATACGAGCTGGTCGTCGTCAATTTGCGGCTCAAGGATCAGGATGCCCTGCGGTTCTGCTCGCAGCTCCGGTCCGAGGAGAAGACGCGCTATACTCCGGTCCTGCTGGTCGCCGAAGAGGGTGATACCGAGCGCCTCGCCAAGGCGATGGACCTCGGCACCAACGACTATTTGATTAGGCCGATCGACGAGAACGAGTTGCTGGCCCGCTCGCGCGCGCAAGTCCGCCGCCAGCGCTATCAGAACCAACTGCGCCGCAACTACGAGCGTAGCCTCGAGATGGCACTGACCGACAGCCTGACCGGGCTCTACAACCGGCGCTACCTGGAGGCCCACATCGGCGGTCTTCTCGACCGCATCGCCGGCGGCCGGCGGGTGTTGTCGCTGATGATGTTCGACATCGACTTCTTCAAGAACGTGAACGACACCTACGGCCATGCCTGCGGCGACGAGGTGCTGCGCGAAATCGGCATGCGGGTGATTCACAACGTACGCAGTTTCGATACGGTCTCACGCTTCGGCGGCGAGGAGTTCGTCGTCGTGATGCCCGAGACCGATCTCGTAGTCGCCTCGAGCGTTGCCGAACGACTGCGCGAGTACATCGCCAAGCAGCCGTTCAAGATCACCGATCCGGTAAAGCAAATTCCGGTGACGATCAGCATCGGGGTCGTCACCGCCGACATCGAAGGGGATTCGACGGCCGAACTGCTCAAACGCGCCGACGAAGCGCTCTACGAGGGCAAGCGCACTGGCCGCAACAAGGTCATCGCGTGGACTGACGAAGGATTGCGTTTGGTGGCACCCGAAGCCGCGAATCTCGTCGTCGAAAATACGGCGTGATCGGCGCCCGTTCGAACGGGCAAAAGGGGTAGAGGCATGGCGCGAGAGCAACTCACGTTCACCGGGGCGATAGGCGAGCAGTTGGCGGCGCGGCTCGACGTGCCCGACTCGGGTACGCCCGATGCTTACGTCATGTTCGCCCACTGCTTCACCGGGTCGAAGGACGTGCTCGCCGCGGTCCGCATCGCCAAGGCGCTGTGGTTGCGCAACTTCGCCGTCTTCCGGTTCGATTTCACCGGCCTCGGCGACAGCGAGGGCGATTTCGCCAACACCACGTTTTCGTCCAACATCGACGATTTGGTGGCGGCGTCGAATTATCTGCGCGAGACCCGCGAGGCGCCGGCGGTCCTGATCGGCCATAGCCTGGGTGGCGCCGCGGTGTTGGCCGCCGCGAGCCAAATCCCCGAAGCCCGGGCGATCTGCACGATCGGCGCGCCCGCCGACCCGGAGCACGTGGCGCATCATTTCGACCACGCGCGCGACGAGATCGAGGAGGCCGGCGAGGCCGAGGTCAGCATCGGCGGCCGCGCATTCAAGATCAAACGGTCGTTCCTCGACGACATCGCCGGCCAACGCCAGAAGGAAAACATCCGAAAGCTGGGCAAGGCGCTGCTGATATTTCACAGCCCGATCGACGAGACGGTCGGGCTCGAGAACGCCCGCCAAATCTACGAGGCCGCGAGTCACCCCAAGAGCTTCATCTGCCTCGACGAGGCCGACCATCTGCTGACCGGGCGTGAAGACGCGCATTACGTGGCCGAGGTCATCGCCGCCTGGGCCGCGCGTTATATCGGCGAATCGGCCTAACGACGCGGTTTAGGCAACAAAAATGCCGCCGGGAAGGCGGCATTCGCACACATATCGCTCGCCGACCGGTAATCCTACTTGATTTTGCCTTCCTTGAACTCGACGTGCTTGCGCACGACGGGGTCGTACTTCTTGAACGACAACTTCTCGGTCATCGTACGCGGGTTCTTCTTGGTCACGTAGTAGAAACCCGTGTCCGCGGTGCTGACGAGCTTGACGAGAATGGTGGCTGGCTTGGCCATGACGTTGTTTTCCGTATACCTCGATGTCGGCCGGCACAATAGCGCCGGCCTGTTTCAAGTCAAGCCTATTTGGCGCGAATCCGGCGAATGCCGCGCCAACGCGAGAGCGTCGGGATCGGCCGCTCGGGGTCCGGTCTGGGCTGGTCCAGCCAATTGCGCCGCGCCTCGCCGAGGACGAAGCGAGTGACGCCCATCAGATCGTCGCGCTCGAGAGCATCGGCCGCCGGATGCCAGTCGATGTCCTCCAACTCGCCGGTCTCCCGAATGGCGCCGCCGACTTTGCCGCCGTCGGCGACGAAGAACCTGGTGTTGAACCGGATCGGCGAGTGGGTTGGTGTCACTGCCCGGGCGATGTAGTCGAGGGCGGCGAGATCGGGCGCCAATCCGGCGTCGGTGAAGGCACGCCCGGCGGGACAGGTGAGCCGGTCGTCGATTCGGCCGGCGGCGCCGAGCAACAGCCCGGTCTCCTCCCAGGTCTCGCGGATCGCGGCCCAAGACAGTGCCTTGGCCCGTCGTTCGCCGCCGTGCCGCGCCAATCGCGCCATCACGTCGGCGCGCATCTCGAACGCTACCGCGAAGGCGGGATCCCCGCGCTCTACTGCGCCGCCCGGGAAAACGTAAACGCCCGGCATGAAGCGGGCGCTCTTCGGCCGCCGCCCGAGCAGCACCTCGGGGTTGTCCTTTGGGCCCCGCAGCAGTACCAGGCTCGCGGCGTCGCGCGGCCGCGCGGGGCGCCGGCGGGGCGCCGCTTCGCTGGACCCGGCCATTCGGATCAGCTTCCCGCTTCGGGTCGCGCGTAGGCCAGTGCCTTGTCGTAGAGGTCGCGTTTGCCAAGCAGCTTCTCGGCTACTTCGAGGTCGAAGTCCTTGTCTTCCCTCGGCTGCCAGGGGCAAAGCGCCTTGATCGATTCCTGGTTGGATTTGTCCTGGTGATCGGCGGCGCGCCGGGCGCTGAGATTGCGGCGCAAAATGTCAGCCGCCTTGCCGATCAGCGTATCGAGGGCGCTCGTCGCGTCCTCGGCGTTGCTGGTGCAGACAGTCGGCAGAACACCCAGCCGGTGCAGCACGTAGCCCGACGGCGCGTGAATGCGGGCCCAGGTCAACACCAACTCGCCGTCGTTCGGTAGCCGCAGGACCGTCTGCACCGTCCCCTTGCCGAAACTGCGGGTGCCGACGATGACGGCCCGGCCCTGGTCCTGCAGCGCCGAGGCGACAATCTCGGCGGCCGAGGCCGAGGCGCCGTCGACCAGCACCGCGATCGGCAGGCCTTCGAAGACATCGCTGCCCTTGGCGTCGAACAATTGCAGGCTGTTCGGGTGCCGTCCCCGGGTCGAGATGATCTGGCCGCTGCGGAGGAACAGATCCGCCATCGCCACGGCCTGGTCCAGAAGACCGCCCGGATTGCCCCGCATGTCGATGATCAGCCCGCGGATATTCTTGCCGACGTCCTTGCGCGCGCGCTGCACCGCGCTCAGCACCCGTTTCGAGGTCGCCTGGTTGAAGCCCGAGACACGGATATACCCGACATCGCCGCGGCGCGCGTAGAACACCGTATTGTTGATGATCCGCGCTCGCGTCAGGGTCACGACGAAGGGCTCGCCCTTTTCGCCCCGGCGCAGGGTCAGCGCGACCTCGGTGCCGACCGGCCCGCGCAGCAATCGCACGACCTGGCGCAGTGTGTATCCGGTCAGCGCCACCTCCCCGATCGCGACGATGCGGTCGCCGACCACGACGCCGGCCTTGTCGCCCGGCTTTCCGCGTGAGACCGCCTTGATCCGGGCGCCGTCCTCGTGCGCCTCGATGATCAGTCCGATGCCGCCGAAGCCGCCGCGCTTGGCGCGATTCTCGCGCGCCTTGGCGGCGCTTGCGTACCTCGTGTAAGGGTCGAGCTTGCGGACCGCGCCGGCGAACACCGCCTGGTAAATGTCTTCCGACGTCGCGGCGCCGAGCGGCTTGGAAATCTCGCGCATCTCATCGAGCATGCGGACAATCGCCTTGGCCCAGGCCGCGGCGTCACCCGCTTTCGCGACCCGCGTGGTCACGACGGTCTTGTTGCCGATCAACAGCCGTAGGTTGGCCTTTTCGTATTCGACGTCGAGGTCTGGCTCGATCTTGCGCAGGCCCTTCAATCCGGCGACCACGAGGTCGTGCATCACCGGTTCATCGATGTAGATCTGCTGGATGTCGGAGAACCCGACGACGAAGACGCGTTCGGCCGAGGCATGCGAATAGGCGCCGTCCTCCTCGCCGCCGAAATACGCGCAGCCGGCAAGCGTCAACGCCGCCAATAAGGAGATCAGTTTTCTTGTCGATTTCATCGTTTCGTCGTTCCAGGCGCCCCGGTCCCATGCACTCGCACAATTGCCAATGACAACTGCAAATGACGGGCCGACGCAATCGTACTTTTCGGGCTGCACCAGCCGATCCTCGGCCGCGAAACATCTAATACCGGGAAATCTCCGCGATTTCCAATACTTAGCGTTATTGGCGATTTCGGCGCGGTCCCTTTCCTCGGCGCCGGCCGCCGCTGCGCCGGCCGCTTTTCCTGCCCTTGGGCGCATCGTCGGCGACGGCGCCGCCCTCGACGATCGAGAAAATCAGGCTGCCGGTCGCCGGGTCGGCCTCGTCGAGCTTGACCGTGACCCGCTCGCCGATCGTATAGGCGATGCGGGTTTCGTCGCCGATCAGGCGATGGCGCACCGGGTCGTGGCGATAACGGTCCCAGGGCAGGCCGCTCGCGGGCGCCAAGCCGTCGGCGCCGGTCTCCTCCAGCGTGATGAAAAGGCCGAACCGGGTCACCCCGTTGATCCGGCCGGCGAATGTGGCGCCCACCCGATCGGCGAGGAAGGCCACGGCAAAGCGGTCGGTCGCGTCGCGTTCGGCCGCCACCGCCCGCCGTTCGGTCGTCGAGATTTGGCCGCCGAGCTCGCCGAACCGCGCCTCCGCGCCGTCCGGCAAGCCGCCCTCGCCGAGACCGAGGGTCGATATCAGCGCGCGATGGACGAGAACGTCGGCATAGCGCCGGATCGGCGAGGTGAAGTGGCAATAGCGCCTCAGCGCCAGGCCGAAGTGCCCGATGTCCGCCGGCGCATACTCCGCCTTGGTTTGGCTGCGCAGGATCAACATGCCGATCAGCTCGGCCTCGTCGGTGCCGGCGACGCGGGCGAGGATTCCGGTGAAATCCCCGGGCTTCAGGACGGCGCCTTTGGCAAGCCGAAATCCCATCGCGTCGAGCGACTCGCGCAGCGCTTCGAGCTTGCCCGGCTCCGGCGGCTCGTGAACCCGGCGCATCGCCGGGGCCCCCGCCTTCTGCAGGGTCTCGGCCGCGGCGACGTTGGCGGCGATCATGAATTCCTCGATCAGCCGGTGGCTGTCGAGCCGCGGGCGCGGCACGATGCGGGCAACCCGGCCGGCCTCGTCGAGCACGATCTGGCGCTCGGGAAGCTCGAGGTCGAGAGTGCCGCGGGCCTCGCGCGCCGCGAGCAATGCCCCATAGGCGCCGTAGAGCGGCGCGATGACGTCGTCCATCAGCGGGGCTGTCGCCGCGTCGGGCCTTCCGTCCCGCGCTTCTTGGACCTGCTCGTAAGTCAGCCGCGCCACCGACCGCATCAATCCGCGGCGGAAGCGGTGGCTCAGAATCTTGCCCTTGGCATCGATCCGCACCTCGGCCGCGACGCAGGCGCGATCCTCCTTGGGCCTGAGCGAGCAGAGCCCGTTCGAGAGCGACTCCGGCAGCATCGGCACCACCCGGTCCGGGAAGTAGACCGAGTTGCCGCGTTCCACCGCCGCCCTGTCCAAGGGGTCGCCCGGCCGCACGTACCAGGCGACGTCGGCGATGGCGACGACGATGCGCCAGCCGCCGGGATTGCCCTTGTCGTCGTCGGCCGTGGCCCAGACCGCGTCGTCGAAGTCGCGCGCGTCGGCGCCGTCGATGGTGATTAGTTCCATCGAGCGCAAATCGTCCCGCCCGTCGAGGGTCGCTGGCGCCCGTCCGTCAGCGAGCGAGATGGCCTCGGCCGGGAAGGCGAGCGGAATGCCGTGGGCGTGGATCGCGACCAGGCTGATCGAGGACGGATCGTCGCGCGCACCGAGGCGTTCCACCACCCGCGCCCGGTGCGAACGCAACCCGCCCGGCAGCACCTCGGCGGTGACGTAATCGCCGGGAACCGCCTCGCCGAGGTGGTCTTCCGGCACGAAATATTCGTGGCGGTGCTTGCGGTCGGTCGGGCGCAGCAGGGCGCCGTTCGCCGCCGGCTCCAGCACGCCGAGCAGGGTGCGGGCGGCGGGGCCGAGCACCCGCATGGCGCGCGCCTCGTAGGTGCCGTCCTCGGTCCGGCGGAGCCGCGCCAGCACCCGGTCGCCGGGGCCTGGGGCGACGCGGCGCCGCCGGCTCGGCATCAGGAAGATCACCGGCGGCGGGTCGTCGCCGCGCCAGGCGGCGGGCCGGCACACGACTTCGCCGTCCATGTCGACGTGGCTGACCTCGATCACCGCGACTTCGGGCAGGTGACCCTTACGCGCGCCGCGGCGCCGGCCGCCCTCCAAGAGCCCTTCGTCCTTGAGCTCCTTCAGAACGCCATTGAGCCAGCCGCGGTCCTCGCCGCGCAGCTTGAAGGCGCGGGCGATCTCGCGCTTGCCGACCCGGCGGGGACTTTCCTCGATGAAGGCGATGATTTGCTGCCTGGTCGGCAGCTCGGTCTTCTTTCCGGTTCCGCGGGCCACGGGCTTAGTTGCCGGGGGCCGCGCTTTCCTTCGACCCTGCGGATTTGCCGCGAGACGTTTTCGCGGTCTTGGCGGTTTTCTTCGCCTTACCCTTGGCGCCTTTGGATTTCTTGGCCTTGGCCGCCTTGGCGGCGATCAGCTCGACCGCCTGCGCGAGCTCGAGCGCGTCCATATCGGTGCCCTTGGGCAGGGTGGCGTTGGTCCGGCCATGCTTGACGTAGGGGCCGTAGCGGCCCTTGCGGACGGTCACCGGCTTGCCGTCGTCCGGGTGGACGCCGAGGTCGCGCTCGCCGTCCTTCTTCGATTCCGCGATCAGGGCGACCGCGCGGTTGAGGCCGATGGTCAACAGGTCGTCCTCTTCCGGCAGGCTGGTATACTTACCCATGTGGCGAAGATACGGGCCGTACCGTCCGATTCCGGCCGCGATCATCTCGCCCGTTTCCGGGTGTGGCCCGACGTCGCGCGGCAGCGACAACAGCTTGAGCGCGATCTCCAGATCGACGGCGTCCGGCGAGACGCCCTTCGGCAGCGAGGCGCGCTTCGGCTTCGGCGGCGCCTTCTTGCCCTTCTCCTTGGGCAGGGCTTCGCCAAGCTGCACATAGGCGCCGTAGGGTCCCTTGCGCAAGGTCACGTCGAGGCCGGTCTCCGGATCCTGGCCCAGCAGCTTCGGCCCCGAGGCGAGGCCGACCTCGGCGGCGCTTTCCCCGTCGCCGCCGTTGACCGCGAGCTTCCGGGTGTAGCGGCACTCCGGGTAGTTCGAGCAGCCGATGAAGGCGCCGAACTTTCCGAGCTTGAGGGCCAGCCTTCCGTCCTCGCAGGCTGGGCAGGTGCGCGCCGCGGCCTCGTCGCCGTTGTCCTGGGGCGGGAAGAAGTGCGGCCCGAGGTCGCGATCCAGCGCGTCCAGCACCTCCGAGAAGGTCAGCGCCTGAGTCTCCTCCGCTTTCTTCGAGAAGTCCTGCCAGAATTCGCGCAACACGGTCTTCCAGTCGAGCCGTCCGCCCGATACGTCGTCGAGCCGCTCTTCCAAATCGGCGGTGAAGTCGTATTCGACGTAGCGTTGGAAGAAGCTGCTGAGGAACGCGGTGACGATGCGGCCGCGGTCCTCGGGCACGAAGCGGCGCTTCTCGAGCACCACGTAGTCGCGGTCCTGCAGCACCTTGAGGATCGAGGCGTAGGTCGAGGGCCGGCCGATGCCGAGCTCCTCCATCCTCTTGACCAGGCTGGCCTCGCTATAGCGCGGCGGCGGCTGGGTGAAGTGCTGCTCCGGCACGACCTCGCCGAGGGCCACGCGCTCGCCCTCGCTCATCTCCGGCAGCCGGCGGTCGTCCTCGTCCTCTTCCGGCTTTTCGTCGCGGCCTTCCTGGTAGAGTTTCAGGAAGCCGTCGAACTTCAACACCGAGCCGGTGGCGCGCAACGTCACTCGATCGTCCGGCGCCACCAAGTCGGCGCCGACCTGGTCGAACACCGCGCTTTCCATCGAGCTGGCGACCGTGCGCTTCCAAATAAGCTCGTAAAGCTTGCTCTGCTCGTCGTCGAGGAAGCGGCCAACGTCCCGCGGCCGGCGGAACAGGTCGGTCGGACGGATCGCCTCGTGCGCTTCCTGGGCGTTCTTGGCCTTGGTCCGGTATACCCTGGGCTTCGCCGGCAGATAGGCGTCGCCGAAGTCGTTCTCGATCAGCCGGCGGCAACCGCCGATCGCCTCGCCGCTCAGGGTCACGCTGTCGGTCCGCATATAGGTGATCAGGCCGACCGTCTCGCCGCCGATGTCGATGCCCTCGTAAAGCTTCTGGGCGACCTGCATCGTCCTCGTGGCGCTGAAGCGCAGCTTGCGGCTCGCCTCCTGCTGCAGGGTCGAGGTGGTGAACGGTGGTGCTGGGTTGCGCCGCGCCTGCTTGCGTTCGACCGTGCCGACCGAGAAGTCCCGCGATTCGATCGCCGCCTTGGCCGCCATCGCCGCCGCCTCGTCGAAAATGCCGAGCCGATCGAGCTTGTTGCCGTCGAGATAAGTCAGGCGCGCGGTGAAGGCGTCGCCCCGGGGCGTGGTGAAGCCGGCATCGAGGGACCAGTACTCCTGCGCCTTGAAGACCTCGATCTCGGCTTCGCGCTCGCAGACCAGCCGCAGAGCGACCGATTGCACGCGTCCCGCCGATTTCGAGCCCGGCACCTTGCGCCACAACACCGGCGACAGTGTGAAGCCCACGAGATAATCGAGCGCGCGGCGCGCCAAATAGGCGTCGATCAGTTCCTGGTTCAGCTCGCGCGGGTTGGCGATCGCATCCAGCACCGCGTCCTTGGTGACTTCGTGGAAGACGACGCGTTGGACCTCGACGTCCTCGAGCGCCTTCTTCTGCGCCAGCACTTCCCAGACGTGCCACGAGATCGCCTCGCCCTCGCGGTCCGGGTCGGTGGCGAGGATCAGGCGGTCGCCGCGGTTGAGCGCCTTGGCGATATCGTCGATCCGCTTCTTGCCCTTGCTCGCGACCTCCCACGACATCGCGAAATCGTCGTCCGGCGCCACCGAGCCATCCTTGGCCGGCAGGTCGCGCACGTGGCCATAGCTCGCCAGGACCCGGAAATCCGATCCCAGGTACTTGTTGATGGTCTTGGCCTTGGCCGGCGATTCGACGACGACGACGTCCATGGAGAGTCCGTATCAATTGATGCGTTAATGCTCCGCTTCGGCCGCCCCGCGTCTCGCGCGCGTGCGCGGCCGGCTAGGAATTGACATCGCGCGGCGCGTTCGTCAACCGTCTAAATGTTCTGGCCGGTAACTTCGGCGCTAGCGGGTCAGCCGTGACAGATGCCTTCGGGCGAGCGCCGCCAGCTCTCGAGCATGGCCGACGCACTGGCGAAGGCGAGGCGGTCGAAATAGGAAATCGCCCGTTTGACGATCTGCATCGGCGAGTGGGTCTTGTCGGGTGTCCGCCCCGAGAGCGAGAGCAGAATGTCCTTCAAGACACTGCGGTCGAAGCCGCCGGCCTTGCAGGCGATGGCGAGGGCCTCGGGCCGTCCATCGTAAAGGATCGAGGCCGCCGCCTTGAGCGGCAGATCGAGCAATTCGGCGAACCGGGCCTCGAAGCCCGAGACATTGCCGCTGCGCAGTTGCTCGACCAGTCCGTGCCCACAGGGCGGATTGATCGGCGTGTGGTCGCCGGTCTCGGCGGCCTCGCCTATTTCCTCGATCTCGCTCAGCGCCGTGGCCATGGCGCCCTCGACCGCGCCCGGATCGACGTTGAAGTTCTCGACGATGTAAGCCCGGAGCGCCTCGCCGACCCAGGCGTGCATGCGATGCGCTAGGGCATCGGGCAGGTCGCGCCGGCGCACTAGCGGCTCGCGATAGCCTTCGATCGCGGCCGATTGTTCGGCCAGCGCCGCGAGCGAGCCCGGGAAGATGCGTGCGGTCTCGTTGCACAGAAGCGTCGAGACGGTCTCGGCGTCCTGAGTGCGAATCAATTGATCGGAGACGACCTCGCTGAGGCCCGGCCGGATGGCGATGGCGAGGTGATGGTCCTCTGACCGGCCGACGATCACGGCGATCAGATCCTCGTCCTGCAGAACGCTGCTGTGGACCAGGACCGGGTAGGCGACGGAAATCTCGTCGTTGGCGAGGAACTGGATCAGGCTGCGCGGCACGTCATCGCGCGCGGCGAGAATGCGCGCGATCCGCTGGCGCAACTTGGTTTCGATCCGGTCGATCAGAAGATGCAGGATTTCGAACGCCATCGCCGCTTCCGCACCGGTCAGCCGTTCGCCACTGGCGCGGCAGAGATCGGTCAGCACGGCCGCGAGCGCGCCCCGGTCGTCGATGCGCGGCTGTTCCGCCAGTCGTGTCAGGGTCTCGAGCGATCGCGTCCACATGGTCCATCTCCTCGATCCGCCGGCCAACCATACGGCCAATAGAACGGAAGACAGCGTAGAATTGATGCTCAATATAGTCAAGTAGTAATAAAGAAAACATTAAGTAAAAAAGAAGTAATAAAATTATTATTATTTGACGATGTTTTACCTGTAAATTTGGCTAAAATACGATCTATTCGTTCGACCAACGCCATCGGCAGGGCGGCCGACCGGGGCCGCGCGGCTAGTCCACCGGCAGGATGTCGGTCAGGCAGAGGATCCGGTCGACGTGCTTACCGTCGGCGGCGAGCGGGAAATAGATACTTTCCAGCACCACCCATGTCTTGTCGGGCCGGGACTGCGAATCGGCCCGCTGCCAGCCGGGCCGGCCCTGGTTCACGACCCGCGAGAGCACTTCCATGATCGGACCGGCGTCGAAATTGGTTTGGACATCGTCGAGCCAGTGGCCGGTGCTGTCGCGCCCGGCAAATTCAGTGAGTCGGGTGCCGACCAGGCGAATCCGGAACCGCAACGGGTCGCGGTCCACGTCGAGCAGCCAAAGACTGGGCAGCAGCCGGGGAATATCGGTGGGATCGAAATGTCGCCGCCCGGGCAGGCCGCCATCGGGATGGATCGAGCGCCAGTATTCCGCCAACGCCGCGCAGGACGGACTGAGGTCGTCGGGCAAATCGTTGCGATCCGGCGCCATTCCGACCGCTCCGGTGAGTTTGCTAGCGAATACTACCGTTAATTTTGCAAGCTCGCATATAGGTGGTCGGTACCCTATTCCGGGCGGGTAGGCGCCAGCAGCGCCACCAGATTGCCGGGCTGGCGGTCGAGCCGGCCGGCGAGTTCGAGCTCCAACAACGCGATCCAGATCACCGCCGGCGCCATGCCGGTTTCGCGCACCACCTCGTCGACCGCGACCGGGGAGTGGCCAAGCAGCTCCGCGATCGCCTTGCGGGCGGTGGCGAGGCCGGCTTCGTCGATCGTGGCCCCGGCCGGCGTCGCATATCGGCCGCCGCGGCGCTCGGCGAGCGGCGGTGCAAGCATCCCCTCGAGTCCGGCGATCACGTCGGCCGCCGATTCGATCAGGCTGGCGCCGTTGCGGATCAGATCGTTGGCGCCGCGGCAGCGTGGGTCGAGCGGCGAGCCCGGCACGGCGAAGACCTCGCGGCCCTGCTCGCCCGCGAGCCGTGCGGTGATCAGCGAGCCCGATCGCTTCGCCGCCTCGACGACGACGATGCCGCGCGCCAGGCCGGAAATGATCCGATTGCGCCGGGGGAAGTGCTGCGCCTGGGGCTGGATGCCGGGCGGGATTTCGCTGACGATCGCGCCGCGCTGGCAGATTTCCTCGTAGAGCGGTTGATTTTCCTTCGGGTAGATCGCGTCGATGCCACCGGCCAGCACCGCGACGGTCCCGCCTTCGAGCGCGCCCACATGGGCCGCGGAATCGATCCCGCGCGCCATGCCCGAGGCCACGACGATCC
>JASLSL010000077.1 GCA_030743445.1 Alphaproteobacteria bacterium | reverse complement strand
GACGAACACCGGCAGGTAGAGCACGGCGCCCTGGACCAGCTCCTTGAGGTCGAGATTGCCGCCGAAATCGCCCGGCACGATCGAGGTCAAGGTCCCGCGCTCGGCCGGCGGGGCGACGCCCATGACCCCAAAGAACGGCGCCAGCGGCACTTCCTGGCCCCACGGCATGGCGCCGGTCATCCGCTCCCCGTCCAAGCCGATGTGGATCAGGCGTTCGTCCAGAAAGTCCTCGGGCAGGGTGCCGCCGTCGGGCCGGATCGCGTTCCAGCCCCAGTCGGAGGCGAGCTCGATCTCGACGATCCGGACCTCGAGCACATCGCCGGGCTCCGCCCCCCGGACCGCGACCGGGCCGGTGAGGATATGACCCGGGAGCATCCGGCGCTCGACGTGCTCATGGATCTCGCGGTGCTCGGGCAGCACGGTGAAGCCGGCGTCGGGCACCACCGCGGGCGCGCCCGAGATCGTCTTGACGGTGACCCGATCGCCCGACGCGATCTCGATCACCGGCTCCCGGGCGGCCTCGAAATAGCCCCAGTGAACGGTCTCCGGTCCGGCCTCGACGAGATGTTGCGCCATCTTTCGCTCCCCCTCGGGCCCGATGCTATTTCAGGTTCCGGTCCCAGAGGTCGAACAGCTTCGTCCAGGCCTCCTCGGCGGCGACCGGGTGATAGACTTGGCGCTCGGCGAACTGGAAGCCGTGCTCGGTCCCCGGGTAGACGTCGATCGCGTAGTTGGTTCCCGCCGCATCCAGTGCCTTGGTCAGGTCGGGGATCACGTGGTCCGGCACGTGGGCGTCGGTCTCGGCGAAGGCGTAGTAGAGCTCGCCCTGGACTTGGTCGAGCAACTGGTGCGGCGAGTCTTCCTCGTCGGTCACGATGCCGACCCCGTACATCGAGGCGGACGCCGCGAAGCGGGTCGGAAAGCGGGCCGCCGCGGTGGTGATGTAGCGCCCGCTCATGCAATGGCCGACGCAGCCGACCGGCCCCGGCTTGACCTTGTCCTGGGCGTCGAGCCAGCCGAGCAGCCCCGCCGTGTCGTCGCAGACCAGCTCGTTCGAGAGACTGTTCATCGCCGCGAACACCACCGCCGACATCGCGTCGTCGCGCCGCGGCAGGTCGAAGTGGCAGGTGCCGAGCCGGTAGTACATGTCCGGCAGCAGGCAGAAATAGCCGTGCTTGGCGATCCGGCGCGCCATGTTGTAGAGCTCCTCGCGGAACCCCGGCGCGTCCATGTAGAAGATGATCCCCGGAAAGGCGCCCGGCTCGTCCGGGCAGGCGGCGAAGCCGGGCATCCGGCCGTGTTTGGTGGTGGCGACCACATGGTTCTCGATCAGCGCCATAACGATGTCTCCCCGTTCCTTGGTCCTTTATAGCGCGGGCGCACTCAGCACGCCGTATTCTTCAGCGAAGGCGAGCTCCGCCCCGCTGCGGTCCTGCAGTTCGTCCGGGCCGAGCCCGTCGAGCAACTCGCGCACCAGGAACCCGTCCGGCGTCACGTCGACGACCGCGAGGTCGGTATAGACCCGGTCGACCATGCCGAGCCCGGTCAGCGGCAGGGTGCAGGCCTGGAGCAGCCGCGCCCCGCCGTCCCGGGTCGTGTGGTTCATCATCACCCGGACCGACTTGGCGCCGGTCACTAGGTCCATCGCGCCGCCGACGAGCTGGCCCTTGTGGGTCGCCCGCGCGTCCCAGTTGGCGAGGTCGCCGTTGGCCGCGACCTCGAAGCCGCCGAGGATCGTCACGTCGAGATGCCCGCCGCGGATCATCGCGAAGGCCTGGCTCGATTCGAACAGCGCCGCCCCCGGCACCAGCGTGATCATTTGGCTGCCGGCGTCGGTCAGGTCCGGGTCGGCCGCGGCCTCGCTTGCCACCGGGCCGACGCCGACGATGCCGTTCTCGGAGTGGAACATGATCTCCTCGCCGGCCGGCGCGAAATTGGCGACCCGGACCGGCATGCCGAGCCCGAGATTGACGTACATGCCCTCGGCCAGGTCCTGGGCCGCGCGCCAGGCGATCTGATCGCGGCTCAGCGGCATGGTCATGGCGTCCGCCCGTCGCGCTCGTCGGCGCGCTCGATGACCCGCTCGACGTAGATGCCGGGAATATGGATCGCGTCGGGGGCCAGGTGCCTGGTCTCGAGGGCGGCGACCTCGACCACCGTGGTGCGCGCCGCCATCGCCATCACCAGCCCGAAATTGCCCTGGGTCCCGGTGAAGGCGATGTTGCCCCAGCGATCGGCCCTCTGGCCCCTTATCAGGGCGAAGTCGGCGACCATCGCCTCCTCCAGGATGCAGTCCTCGCCGCCGAAGCGGCGCACCTCCTTGCCGACCGCCAGGTCGGTGCCGGCCCCGGTCGGCGTGAAGAAGGCGGGAATGCCGCCGCCGCCGGCGCGCATGCGCTCGGCGAAGGTGCCCTGGGGCACCATTTCGACCTGCAACTCCCCGTCGAGCCATTGGCGCTCGAAGGCCGAGGTGTCGGGCCCACGGCTGCGCGCCGCGGTGGCGATCACCTTCTTGACCCGCCGGTCGGCGAAGATCGCCGGGCCGTAGCCGTCGATGAACCGCATGCTGTTCGAAATCATCGTCAGATCGCGCGCCGGCAGGGCCTCGAGCCCGCGGATCAGCGCGACCGGCACGCCGGCGCCGCCGAAGCCGTTGACCATGACCGAGGCGCCGTCGCCCAAGCCGTCGAGCGCCTCCTCCACCGTCGCGACACGCTTGTCGATCATCGCTTCGGCTAGTCTTGCGCGTGCTTGTCGGTGTTGACGCGGGGCGCGGCGGGGGGCGGCAATTCCGGGTGTTTCGGGGCGGGTGTCTCCAAGGCCATAAATGCTCTCCTGTCGCGCGGCGAATTGTTATCTCCGGATAATAGACTCAATTTCCGCCTTTCCCAGCCCTTCCCGGTCGTCGGCGGTGGGTCGGTTTGAACTCCGATCCACGACCGACTCGCGTCGCAGGATGATATGACAAACAAATACGGCCCTTACGGGCCGGTTGTTTTTATGAGTTTCGTCAAGGCAGGGTGCTGGGATCGGTTTCAAGAACGTCCATTTATGACCCAGAGCGGAAGTTCGACGCGCCCAGCGCACGCTGTATTTTGGGTGGAATCTTGACTATTAAGCCGCCACAAAGCCGGGCCGCACTCCAGCGGACATCAACGGGCGGCAGCAGTAAATATCTCAAGTCCTGCCACGGCGGCATCCGATGCGCGAGATGGTGAACTCGTTCTTTTTGTTATCCACGGTCATGGCGTACAGGTGGGACTTCGGCAAAACGTAGGCCACCACCCGCTTACCGTCCGGAGTGCGGAACTCACTCGCCTCTAGGTCGTGGTCTGCACGCCCTTCGCGGCGCAGGAATTCCAGCAACTCGTTCATGTCGACGCTAATTGCCTTAAAGGTCTGACCGTTGTGCTTGAAGGTCATGCCGCTGTTCTTCTCGACCAGCAGAAGGGCCTCGGAGCAGTCTCCGTTTTCGAAGGCGTAATAGACGATGGAGCGCTCTTCCTTTACGGCCTGCAACGCCATGTCGAGCGGCACCTCACTGGTACTGCCCAGCACGAAGCGCGATGCGGTCACACAGGCCGACAGCGCAACGGCGGCCAGGAGTGGGATGAAGCGGGGCATTTTATCGACCGAGTTGCTCCAAGTTTTCTTTGGCTTTTGCATTACCCTGTTCCGTGGACCAAAAAAAACTCTCGGCAATCACGTTTCGGTCCTTGGGGGGGTGGACCCGCGGCCACGCTGCGCCGCGTCGAAACTATACGGGTTCCCCGTAAATACGGTGGCCTCCTCCTGTTCATAACCTGTTTTGATTATGTATCGCACGACCTTTTCGGTTTGGTCGAACGTCAACAAATAACAATGAAGTCACACGTGCCAACTCTCGCGATAATACCGGTCGAAGATAAATGTCGTTCCGGGGTAATCCCGTCCTTCGTATAGAAAGTAGGTGTTGTTCGAGCTTCGCAGAATGTGCTTCGGCTCGCCAAGTTGCCCGATGACCGCTTGCCGGGTTGACCCCGCTAAAGACTCCAGAACCGCTTCGTCCATGAGCCCCTGGGGCTCGGGTCCGTGAAACGGGGCCGGCACGACACATCCTCCCGTGAGCAACGCCAGTGCAATGAACAGTCTTTTCATATTCCTGGCCCAACCAAAAAAGCGCGACCGATGTCAGCAGCATCCGATCTCAGCGAATGCCGACTAGTTCTGAATGTCGAAAAACTTCGTGATCGCCGTCTTCACCTTGGGAAAGACGAGCGGCGCTTCGTGACCCATGTCGCCCACGATCAGCCATTCCCGATTTTCGGATGCCATCGTGCGCTGGCACAGGTCTTCCATCGACGCGTATTTCCCTTCTTTCCGTCGCAGATAGCGACCTATGGCCTCGTCATCCGCGCCGATAATTACCAAGAGCGGCACGTCGGGTGGAACATCGACCCTCAGGTCTTGGCATACGCCGCCGGTCGTCACTACGCCGTCGACATTTTCGGTGACCCTATTGGCGATAAAAGCGCCTTCGGAATAGCCCCAAACGAACAGCTTCTTGCCCGGATAGGATTTCTTGATTTGCTCGATTGCGTGGGACGTTTGTTTCGATCGAATTTCGAAGACCTCCAAAATGTCTTCCAGGGTGCGCCATTCGTTGCTTGGACACATATGTTCGGGACGAGAGTCGTCGAAACTATCGGGTGCCACGACCTTGTAGCCGTTCTGAACGAGCAGGTCGCGCCATCCAACCAGCCAACTTTCGGTAATTCTCAATTCGCGACAGCCGTGCAGGTGAAGAACAATACCTTTGGTGGGTTTTCCGTAGGTCGCCGCCTTATCGTAAGCTTTGTTGTAGGTGTCCGCGGTGGCGTTCGCGGTCTGGCACACGACGAAGACCAGGCTGAGCGCAACGGTCAAGATTGCGCGTTTCATAGGCTTTCCCTCCAATCGTTTCGGTCAGGCCTGCCCGAGCTTGTCGGTCTTGTCGCCGCGCGAGGCGGAAGTCGGCAAATCGGCGTCTTTCGGGGCGGGTGTCTCCAAGGCCATAAATGCTCTCCTGTCGCGCGGCGGTTTGTTGTCTCCGGATAATAGACTCGATTTCCGCCATTCCCACCCCTTCCCGGTGGTTGAGGTGCGGGCTGGCCGCCGGAACGCTGTGGCGGTTCAACTGTTTCAATAGCGTTGCCGATTGCGTAAATTCGCGGCCGATTTACAAGCTCTCCAGGGAGAGTCGGATGAAAAGTCGGATGTGCGATATGTTCGGCATCGAATTGCCGATCTTTGCCTTTTCCCATTGCCGCGATGTGGTGGTCGAGGTTTCCAAGGCCGGTGGCATGGGGGTCTTGGGCATGGCCCGCATGGACCCGGAACGGGTCGAGGAAGACCTCAATTGGATCGACGACCATATCGACGGCAAGCCCTATGGTATCGACGTGCTGATGCCGAGCCGTTTCGATGACAGCAGCGATATGAAATTCGATCCAGAGCAGTTGCTGCCCAAGGAACATGTCGAATTCGTGCGCAAGATGCTGGACGATGCGAGCATTCCTCCCCTGCCCGAAGCGGATGCGGCGGAACTCAAGCGCGAGATCGTCAAATCCATCAATTTCACCCCGCAGGAAAGCTTGGCGATGGTGGAAACGGCGATGAAGCATCCGATCAAAGTGATCGTCAACGCGCTGGGCACACCGCCCGCGGAGTTGGTCGAACGGGCCCACGCCCGCGACATCAAGGTCGGCGCGCTCGCCGGCAAGCCCAGGCACGCGCTGCGCCACAAAGAGGCCGGTTGCGATTTCGTCGTCGCCGTCGGCACAGAGGCGGGCGGGCATACCGGCGAAATCTCTTCGCTGGTGCTATGGCCCAGCATTGTCGATGCGGTCGATCCGTTGCCGGTGTTGGGCGCCGGTGGGGTCGGCCGGGGCCGCCAGCTCGCCGCTGCCCTCGTGCTCGGTTGCGACGGCGTGTGGACCGGCTCGCTCTGGCTCAAGACCGCGCAGAGCGAAGTGACTCCGGAAATCAAGGAAAAGATGTTCGAGGCCGAGGCCAGCGACGCAATTTTGACCACCAGTGTCACCGGCAAACCCTGCAGGACCTTGAACAACAAATTTTCCGCCGCGTGGGAACAGCCCGGCGCGCCGGCGACGCTGCCGGCGCCGACGCAGAATTACCTTTGGTGGCAGGAAGGCCGGACCCGCGTCGAACGCGTGCGGGCCAAGGATTTTCTGACCTATCCCGTCGGCCAGATCGTCGGCGATATGCACGACGAGATTTCGGTCAAGGAAGTGGTCTACGAACTGCTCAACGAAATGCTCGACGCACGGGAGCGGCTGGACGACATGCTCGCCTGACTGCTTGGCGTTCGCGGAACTCCGGTAACCGTTGCCCGCGCGTGCGGCGGCGGCCGGGCCGTGCTATCCAACGGGCCGCGACAATGCCACCGGAACCAGAGCCCACCCGTGCCCTTTACCTTCGACCACGCCTTGCGCCAGCGGCTCCATGCCAATGTCCGGGATTTTCCCGACCGGCGGATCGAGTCCGGCGACCTGATACACGCGGCCGTCGCGGTGACGGTGGTGGACGGGAGACATGGCGCCTCCTTCCTGCTGACCCGCCGGGCCCAGGGCATGAACGACCATTCGGGCCAGTTCGCGCTGCCCGGCGGCCGGGTCGAGCCGGGCGAGACCGCGGTCGAGGGGGCGCTCAGGGAACTCGACGAGGAGCTCGGCGTCGGCCTCGGCGAGGACGCGGTGCTCGGCCTGCTCGACGACTATCCGACGCGGTCGGGCTACCGGATCACCCCGGTCGTGCTCTGGGGTGGCGAGGATGTCGCGGTCGAGGCCGACCCACGCGAGGTCGCCCGCGTCCACTATGTCACGCTCGAGCGGCTCGCCCGCGATGATACGCCGGAATTCACCTCGATCCCCGAGAGCGACCGGCCGTTGATCAGCCTCCGGATCGCCGGCGCCAAGGTCCACGCGCCGACCGCGGCGGTGGTCTACCAGTTCCGCGAGGTGGCGCTCTTTGGCCGCGAGACAAGGGTCGACCATCTCGAGCAGCCGGTCTTCGCCTGGCGCTAGCTCGAATCCGGGTGGCCTGAGCCCGCACTTCGGTTAAGCTGGCGGTGCGGAGGGGAGCAAGGCAGGAGCGAGCGAATGACCCTTCGTCGGATCGGAATTTTTTGCGCGTCATGGGCGCTGCTCCTCCCGTTCGGCGCCGCGGCCGAGGAGCCATTGAAGCTCCTCACCCTCAACTACAAGCCTTACAGCTATCTCTCGGAGACCAAGGTCGAAGGGATCAACACCGACATCGTGCGCGAGCTGTTCCGCCGCGCCGGCAAGGAAATAGAGATCACGGTCAAACCCTGGGCGCGGGTGCTGCGCGAGGCGAAACGCGGCCGGGTCGACGCGATCTACAACCCGATCCTGACCAAGGAACGGGCGAAATATCTCGACTATCTCGATCAGCCGTTGATCGTCGAAGTCATACGGCTGTTCAGGCTCAAGGGCTCGTCTATCACCTACACGGGCAGCCTGGACTCGATCGCCGGCCAGCGGGTCGGCGTGGTCAAATCCTTCAGCCTCGGGCCGAAACTCGACGACGCTTTCGCCAGCGGGTCGCTCTATAAGGTCGAAACCAGCTCGACCAGCAATCTGATCAAGATTCTGACCAACAAACGCATTCCCCTGATCGCCTCGGATCAAGTCATCGCACGGGCGATGGCGGCCGAATCCGGGTTCGCCGACGTGATCGAATTCGCCGGGCCCGTGGTGCAGGAAACGCCGACCTACCTCGCCATGCCGAAGGGGCGGAGCACGCTGGCGTTCCGCAATCGTCTCGACGCTTTCCTGGCCGAGATGCGGAAGGACGGGACGGTTTCCCGAATCCTCAAGAAACACGGGCTCTAGAGCATAGTCCGATAATATCGACCCATTCCGTTGTCTCCGCGGCGCGATAGGCCGCCAGGCGTTGCGCAAAGCGCGGGGTGGGTCGTGACGTCGTCGACCCGCTCGCCATAGATCCAGAACTCGCGCCCGTCGCGCAGCGACTGGAGGTATTCCGCGCCGGTGAACGGCCGGCTGTTGTCGGCGATCGCGCCTTCCGGTCTCATCGCTCCGCCTCTCTCCCTAGCCGAGATTCATCGCCGCTATGGTGGCGCCGACCGCGAACACCGGGATCGGCTCGTAGAACCAAAGCTCGCCCTCCGCACCTTGCGTGGCGCCGGCGACCGCGACGTAGGTCCGCATCTCGAACCCGCCCTGGCCGGCGTCGCGGTAGACGTCCTCGTCGGTATAGGCGAGGAGCTCGTCGCGCCGGTGGTTGAGCACGCGCTCGAGGAATTCGCGGTCCCACGCCTCGTTGATCTTGCCGGAATCGGGCGTCGCCGGCCAATGCGAGATGCCGCCGGTGCCCAACAGCGCGATGCGTTCCGGCACCGCGTCGATGACCCGGCGCAGCGCCTCGCCGAACGCCCAGCAGCGATGCAGGGGGGGCAGCGGCGGGCCCTGGCAGTTGATGTTGGCCGGCACCACCGGCAGGTCGTAGCGCGGGGTGAGGAAATGCAGCGGCACGGCGATGCCGTGGTCGAACTTCCACTCCTCGGCATAGGCGACGTCGACGTCCTGCATCACCGCGCTGACGATGCGGCGCGACAGGTCCTTGTTGCCCGGCACCGAGGTCGGTTCGATCTTGAGCCAGTCCGGGTCCTCGATCGGCCCTTCGTAGCTGTCCGCCATGCCGATCGCGAAGGCCGGCATGTTGTCCATGAAGAAGTTGGCGAAGTGCTCGGCGGCGACGACCACCAGCGCGTCCGGCTTGGCGTCCTCGAGCGCCAGGCGCAAGCGCTCGAAGCCGGCGTAGAGCGCGTCCCTCGGTTCCGGATCGGCGAGCTCGGCGCGGCCGGTGAAGCCCGGCCCGTGGCCGCAAAGCCCGGCGAAGACCAGCGCCATCTCAGGTTTTTCCTTGCGATGTGGCGGCCCGGCGGGCGCGCAACGCCTCGTCGTGCGCCGCGATGCCCTGGTAGCCGGTCTCGGCGTAGACGCCCTCGCGCACCGGGCCGTATTTCTTGAGGCCCTGGCGCAGCGCCTCGATATAGTCGGGCCACGCGATGCCGTGCAGTGCGGAGAAATGCATCAGGATCTGGCCGTTGACCCCGATCACGTAAAGCAAGCCCAAATCCAGCGCCTTGATCGCCTGGATTTCCTCCGCCGTCAGATCGTATTCCGTGAGCAGCTCGTCGAGCTCCGAGTCGTAGCGCTTGCGCACGTGCGGGTCGCGGTTGAGCTGGTAGAGCAGCTTCTGGACGTAGTAGAGGCTCATCGCGCGGATATCCGGGCGCCCTACCCGGTCAGGCCGAGGATCGCCTTGGCGATGATATTCTTCTGGATCTCGTTCGAGCCGCCGTAGATCGAGGCGGCGCGGCGCAGGAAAAGCTCCTCGGTCCGGCCGACCGCGTAGTCGGGCCCGATCGTCGGCTCGTTCGGCGGCGGCCAGCCGCGGCCGGTCGAGACCGGGATCGCGTAATGGCCGAGCGCGTTGACGAAGATCTCGTTCAGCTCCTGTTCGATCTGAGTGCCGCGGATCTTCAGGATCGAGGCCTCGGGGCCGGGGCCCTGGCCGGCGTTCTCGGCGGTCATGGTGCGGAGGTTGGTGTACTCCAATGCGCTGAGCTCGATCTCGACCTTGGCGAGGCGGGTGCGGAAATCGCCGTCCTCGATCAGCGGCGCGCCACCGCTCTGCTCGATCGCGGCGATCTCCTTGATCTTCTCGACCTTGCGCTTCGACTTGGCGACCCCGGCGATGCCGGTGCGTTCGTGCCCGAGCAGGAACTTGGCGTAGGTCCAGCCCTTGTTCTCCTCGCCGATGCGGTTCTCGACCGGAACCTCGACATCGCGGAAGAACACCTCGTTGAGGTAATGGCCGCCGTCGATCGAGACGATCGGCCTGACCTCGAGCCCCGCGCTTTTCATGTCGATCAGCAGGAACGTAATCCCCTCCTGGCGCTTGCCTTCGGTCGAGGTCCTGACCAGGCAGAAAATCATGTCGGCGTAGTGGGCGTGCGAGGTCCAGATCTTCTGGCCGTTGACGATGTAGGTCGCGCCCGCCTCGTCGAGCTCGGCCTTGGTCTTGAGCGAGGCGAGGTCGGAGCCCGCACCCGGCTCGGAGTAGCCCTGACACCACATATGCTCGGCCGAGAGAATCTTCGGCAAGTAGGTATCCTTCTGCGCCACGGTGCCGAACTCCATGATCACCGGGCCGACCATGGTAAGCCCGAAGGGGCTGAGCCGCGGGCAGCCGGCCGACTGGTATTCCTGGTCGAAGATGTACTTCTGCACCGGGGTCCAGCCGGTCCCGCCGTGCTCGACCGGCCAGTTCATCGCGACCCAGCCGCGCTAGTGGAGGATCTTGTGCCAGCGCACCGAAAACTCCTTCGGCACGTAGGAGGACGCCCGCCGTGTCGCCTCGGCGATGTCGGCCGGCAGGTTTTCGCGGATGAAGGTGCGGACCTCTTCGCGGAAGGCGAGGTCTTCCTCGCTGAACATCAGATCCATGGCCGCCGGCTCCTTTCGTGTCTGCCCGTGTCCGATTAAAGCACGCTCCGACATTCCCGTCATTCCCGTCCCCGCATCTGCGGCTTCCGGGGTGACACGTTGAAAAATCATGAACGTCATCCCGGGCGAGCCCGATAGGGCGAGACCCGGGACCCATTCCGTCAACCTCACGGGGCAATTGGACGGCCCGTTGGTCTTCCGGATTGGGTCCCGGATCGACGCTGCGCATCGTCCGGGATGACGATTAGGTGGATGTGGCGGCTTATTTCTTCTCCGCCTCCCCGCCCGGCGACAGGAAGTCGAAGGTGATCTCGTCGCCGAACACGAGCCGCGCGAGGATCACCGCCAGCGCCACCAGGATCAACGTATCGCGGATCAGCTTCGCTCTGTCGCGGTGGTCGAACATGCGACCATTCTAGCCGGCTTTCCCCGGACCCCGTTACCGGGTTATATGAGCCGCACGAATTATGAGGGACTACCCATGGCGCTCGAGCTCACCGAACTGCACGACGACTTCGGCGCCGAGATCGCCGGGATCGACCTCGCCAACGGCATCGGCGACGCCCTGTTCGAGGAGATCGAGCTTGCGTTCAACTGCTACTCGGTGCTGGTGCTGCGCGGCCAGACCCTCGACGACGACAGCCAGATCGAGTTCTCCAGGCGCTTCGGGCCGCTCGAGATCGCCACGCCGACCTACGCCAACACCGGCGAGGTGACCCCGATCGGCCGGGTCTCGAACGTGGATGCGGACGGCAACAAGCTGCCCGCCGACCATACACGGGTCAAATACCTGACCGGCAACCTGATGTGGCATTCCGACAGCTCGTTCAAGGAGACACCGGCCTTGGCCTCGCTGCTCTCGGCGCGCGAGGTCCCGCCCGAGGGCGGCGATACCGAATTCGTCAGCCAGCGCGCGGCCTATGCCCGCCTGCCGGATAACCTGAAGGCGAAAATCGACGATCTCGTCGTGATCCACGACTTCGTCTTCTCGCGCGGCAAGATCAGCGAGGACGCGGTGACGCCCGAGCACGAGAAGCTGGTGCCGCCGGTCGAGCAGCGTCTGGTGCGGACCAACCCCATGACCGGTGAGAAGAACTACTTCGTCGGCTCGCACGCCCACTTGATCGCCGGCTGGCCCGAGGCGGAGAGCCGCGCCCTGATCGAGGACCTGATCCAGCGCGCGGTCCGGCCGGAGGATATCTACCTCCACCGCTGGCAACCGGGCGATCTGGTGATTTGGGACAACCGCTGTGTGCTCCATCGCGGCCGGCCCTTTGACGCCGACAAGTACCGCCGGGTCCTGCACCGCACCACCGTCGCCGGGGCGGGCCCTAGCCTGGTCGCCGGCTGACCTCTCGAATCAATAGCCAAGGCTATAGCCAAGGCTATTACTTTTTCGTGAGGTCGCTGGACGCGCATTGACTCAGGTCGGCCGCGCCATATGATCCCTCCAGCCGCGGCACGCGCGGCGGCACATGGGTTAGGGGATATACATGTCGTTAGCGGAAAAACTCGCGGAAATAAAAGCCGGCGGGGCCAAGCGGATACCCGAGGACAAGCGCGCCATCATGGGCCGCGCGGTCCAGGATCTGCGCGACTCCGGCATCATGGACGGGGTGATCAAGGTCGGCGATACGCTGCCGGCCTTCGCGCTCAACAACACGCTCGGCGAGGAAGTTACCTCCGCCGACCT